>NZ_LOHE01000083.1 GCF_001559865.1 Abyssisolibacter fermentans | reverse complement strand
ACTGTTCAATTTTCAAGGTTCAAATTTGCAAGCTGTTTTTAACAGCCAACTTTTATTATTATAGCACCTATATTTTGATATGTCAAGACTTTTATTTCTCATATATTACAACGACTCTTATATTATATTAAAAAAACAAAAAAAGTCAATATTTAATTATATATATAACAATACACTCATATACATTAACCATTAATAATAGTTTAAATATTCTTATCTAATTCTTTTTTAAACTTATTTATAATATTTTTTTCCATCCTTGAAACTGTCATTTGAGATACTCCTAAATTTTTAGCAATCTCTGCTTGTGTTTTTTCATAAAAATATCTATCCTTTATTATTTGTTTTTCTTTATCATCTAATTTATCAATTATCGTATTTATAAAATCTATATCTTCTATTTTGGTTAATGCTTCATCATTCTTTCCTAATACTGCTAATAAATTGAAATCATTATCTTTTTCATCATTATCATAATAGACATCTAATGAATGTGGAGTATAAGCCTTATTGGCTTCTAATGCTTCTAATATTTCTTCTTCAGTACAATCTAAATACTCTGCTATATTTGATACAGTTGGCATCTTATCAAGTTTTTGACTTAATATAGCTTTTGTATTTGTTATTTTTTTTGAAAGTTCTTGTATTCTTCTAGGTACTTTCATAATCCAACTTTTATCCCTAAAATATTTTTTTATTTCTCCAATTATTGTTGGGGTAGCAAAACTATTAAATTCATATCCTTTTGTTATGTCAAATCTTTCTACTGCGTATATAAGACCTAAACTAGCTACTTGATATATATCATCATAATCTATTCCTCTATTTAAATATTTTTTTGTTAGTATTTCTGCTATATAAAGATGTCTATTTATTAACTCATCTCTAATTTTGTTGTCTCTATCTTTTCTATATAATTTAAATAATTCTGTTGTATCTATATATTTAATATTATTTTTATCTGTTTCATTACCTATGACATTAACTTTCATTATAATCTACTCCTATTCTTGACAAGTAGAACTTTTATACTTTTACCATTTTTATTACATACAACTTCATCCATTAATGTGTTTATGATAAAAAAGCTTAAATCTTTTTTATCTCCTCTACAATTTTCAATATCATAAGAATTATTTAAATCTTCAATAATAATACTTAAACTATCTTCTTTAATTATAAATTCAATATTATACTCACTTTCATTATCTGTACTTTTTTTTATTAGACTTGTACATGTTTCACCTAGAGCAAGTTTTATATCGTCAATTTCTTCTATGTTAAAACCCATCTTATTTGCAATTGACGACACTGTAATTCTAATAATACTTACATACTCAGGTTTTTTCTTTAAAATCATTTTTATACTATCATAACTTTTGTTTGAATTCATACTAACACTCCTCTTCTATAATGAACACTTTATTTAAGCCAGTTATTTCAAATAACTTTTTTATACTATTTTTTATATTTTTTATAATAATATCTTTATCGTATTCTTTATTTTTTTTCAAACCACTAATTAATACTCCTAATCCTGTGCTATCTATATATTCTAAGTTTTTACATTCAATGATAATATCAGTTTTTTCAGCTTTTATAGTTTCTAAAAGAACTTTTTTAAATTCAATGGATGTATAAATATCTATCTCCCCTATAGGTTCTAAAATATAAGAATTATCACTTTTATATTTATTTATATTTAAAGACATATTTTTTCCTCCTCAAAAATATTTATTTTTTATATCTACTATATTCTATATTTAAATAATTAATTATATAAATATGGCACAATTCATCCTCAATTAATCATTGAGTAATTTTATTGTGCCAATTTTACTAACTAACCTCAAGTTATTTATAGAAAATTAAATACTATTAGCAGAAAACTATTATATGAACATATTACTTATTCTTCCTCCACATAATGTATTTAACTCTAAACTAAAATTTAGTTTACTGCTTAATTTTTAAATAACCCTAGGTAATTTATTTTTCATCTAATTTTTCATTTGTATTTGAATCTTCTTCTTCTTTGTTTTCTTCTTTGTTTTCACTTTCATCTTCTTCATTTGTTGTTATTGCTAAGGATACAACTTTATCTCCTTCACCTACATTCATTAATTTGACACCTTGAGTATTTCTTCCTATTTTTGATATTTCTGATGTTTTAATTCTTATTATAACTCCTGCTAAAGTTATAAACATTACTTCATCATTATCATCAACTACTGTTGTTGTTACTAATTTTCCAGTATGCTCTCTTATATTATAAGTTTTAATTCCTTTACCGCCTCTTGTCTGTGTTCTATATTCTGATAAAGAAGTTCTTTTACCATATCCATATTCACTTATAACTAAAAGATTTTTTTCATCTTCTACTGAATCCATAGATATAACCTTATCATTTTCATTAAGTGTTATTGCTTTAACTCCCATTGCCGTTCTACCAATGTCCCTAACCTGGCTTTCTTTGAAGGTTATTGACATACCATTTTGAGTAACTATAATCAATTTTCCATTACCATCTGTTTTTATAACTTTGATAAGCTCATCATCATCTTTTAGAGTTATTGCAATTAAACCATTTTTTCTTATATTTTTAAATTTATTTAAATCTGTTTTCTTAATAATACCATTCTTAGTAGCAAAGACTAAAGATTCTTCGTTGTTAAAATCCTTTATTGGAATTACTGAAGTTATCTTTTCATTATCTTTTAATTGTAAAAGGTTAATTATTGCTGTTCCTTTTGCTTGTCTTTTTGCTTCTGGTATCTCATATGCTTTAATTGTATATACGTTACCATTATTTGTGAATACTAATAAATTATCATGTGTTGATGTAATGAATATATCTTTAACAAAATCTTTATCTCTTGTTGTCAATCCTGATATACCTCTTCCACCACGTTTCTGTATTTTATAAGTATCTTCAGGTATTCTTTTTATATATCCAAAATGAGTCAATGTTATAACCATATTTTCTTCTTTTATCATATCTTCGATATTTATTTCGCTAAAATCATGTATTATATCTGTTCTTCTATCATCTTGGTATTTTTCTTTTATTTCACTAAGCTCTTCTTTTATTATTTGATATACAAGTCTTTCATTAGAAAGTATTTCATTATATTTATTAATTAGCTTTATTAATTCAGCATATTCTTCTTCTATTTTTTCTCTTTCAAGTCCTGTTAATCTCTTCATTCTCATGTCTAAAATTGCTTGAGCTTGTATTTCTGATAGCTTAAATTCTTCTATTAATTGTTGTCTAGCTGCACTTTCTTGTCTATTTCCTCTAATTATACTTATAATTCTATCAATATTATCTAAAGCTATTTTTAATCCTTCTAATATATGTGCTCTATTTTCTGCCTTTTTTAATCTATATTGAGTTCTCCTAGTAATAATTTCTTTTTGATATTCTAAATAATATTTGATAATATGCTGCAAATTGATTACTTTTGGCTTATTATCAACAAGTGCCAGCATTATAATACTAAAAGTTGATTGTAATTGAGTTTGTTTGAATAAGTTATTTAAAACTACATTTGGATTAGCTTCTCTTTTTAACTCTATTACAATTCTCATTCCTTCTCTATCAGATTCATCTCTTATATCTGATATACCCGTAATTCTTTTATCTCTTACGTTTTCTGCTATCTTTTCAAGCAACTTTGATTTATTAATTTGATAAGGAATTTCTGTTACTATAATTCTATTCTTATTGTTTGGCATAGCTTCTATTGTCGTTCTTGCCCTAACTACTACTTTACCTCTACCTGTTCTATAAGCATCTTTTATGCCTCTTTTTCCAGTTATAATTCCTCCTGTTGGAAAATCTGGACCTTTTACTACATTCATTAATTCATCAATAGTTATATCTGGATTATCTATCATATCAATAGTAGCTTGTATAACTTCACCCAAGTTATGTGGAGGTATAGAAGTTGCCATACCAACAGCAATACCACTTGCTCCATTTACTAGTAAATTAGGAAATCTACTTGGTAATACCTCTGGCTCTTTTAATGTTTCGTCAAAATTTGGTTTGAAATTTACTGTCTCTTCATCTATGTCTCGTAACATTTCGATAGCTATTTTTGTCATTCTAGCTTCTGTATAACGCATAGCAGCTGCTGAATCTCCATCTATAGAACCAAAGTTTCCATGACCATCTACTAATAAACATCTCGTAGAAAAATCTTGTGCTAATCTTACCATAGCTTGATATACTGCAGTATCTCCATGTGGATGGTACTTACCTAAAACATCTCCAACTATACGTGCAGATTTTCTATGAGGCTTATCTGGATACAACGATAAATCTTTCATTGCATATAATATTCTTCTATGAACAGGCTTTAATCCATCTCTTACATCTGGTAGTGCTCTACTTACAATAACACTCATTGCATAATCCAGATATGATTTTTTCATCTCTACTTCGATATCTACTGGAATAATTTTATCATAATTATTCATTTATATCCTCCTTAATGCTAAGTAACGTATATTTTCAAGTAAGTCTTTATTATTTAAGAAATAAAATTATATAAACGTCTAATTATTTTTGTTTATCAAATTTCCTTACGATTATACTTAACATTCTTTTTTAAACACTATAATATATAAAATTTTGCTAATTCTTAAATATCTAAGTTTCTTACATATTGTGCATTTTCTTGTATGAATTGCTTTCTCGGATATACTTTGTCACCCATTAATGTAGTAAATACTTCATCTGCTGCTAATGCATCTTCTACATTTATTTTTAGCAATATCCTGTCTTCAGGGTTCATAGTTGTTTCCCACAACTGCTCTGGATTCATTTCTCCTAAACCTTTATATCTTTGAATAGAATATCCTTTTTGACCAAAACTCTCAATAATATCATTTAATTCTTTGTCGTTATAAGCATATTTTTCTGCTTTACCTTTTTTAACTTTATATAATGGTGGCTGTGCAATATAAACATGACCATGTTCTATTAATGGTTTCATGTATCTATAGAAAAATGTTATCAATAATGTTCTAATATGAGCACCATCTACATCTGCATCGGTCATTATAACTATTTTATGATATCTTAGTTTGCTAACATCAAATTCTTCACTGATACCGCATCCAAAAGCTGTTATCATAGCTTTTATTTCTTGTGAGCTCAATATTTTGTCAAGCCTTGCTTTTTCTACATTCATTATCTTACCCCTTAAAGGTAAAATCGCTTGTATTCTTCTATCTCTTCCTTGTTTTGCTGAGCCGCCTGCTGAATCACCCTCGACTATATAAACCTCACATTTTGAAGCATCTTTTTCGGAACAATCAGCAAGTTTTCCTGGTAAAGAAAGTCCTTCTAACACATTTTTCCTTCTAGTTAAATCTCTGGCTTTTCTAGCTGCCTCTCTTGCTCTAGATGATCTGATTGATTTATCTATAATTATCCGTGCGTCTTTTGGATTTTCTTCTAAGAACGTACTTGCTTCTTCAGATATTACACTATCTACCAATCCCCTAATTTCACTATTTCCTAGTTTAGTTTTAGTTTGTCCTTCAAATTGAGGTTCTGGTAATTTAACGGAAAGAACTGCTGTTAAACCTTCTCTAATATCTTCTCCTGTTAAGTTGTTTTCATTTTCTTTTAATAAGCCTGTCTTTTTAGCATAATCATTAATAACTCTTGTCAACGCACTTTTTAAACCACTTAAATGAGTACCACCTTCATGAGTATTAATATTATTTGCAAAAGTAAATATATTCTCACTATAACTTGAAGTATATTGCATTGCTACTTCAACTATACAATGATCTCTTTTAACTTCACTATAGATTATATTAGAATGAAGGGCATCTCTGTTTTTATTAATATGTTCAACAAAAGATTTTATACCACCTTCATAATGAAAGACAGATTTTTTATCAATTCTTTTATCTTCTAATGTAATCTTTATACCTTTATTTAAAAATGCTTTTTCTTTTAATCTTTTTTCTAATATTTCATTACTAAAAATAACATCATCAAATATTTTCTCATCAGGTATAAATGAAATAGTAGTACCTGTATCTTCACATTTTCCAATAACATCAAGTTTTGTCAAAGGTACTCCTCTTTCGTATTTTTGGTAATATATTTCCCCATTTCTTTTAACTGTAACTTCTAATTCTTTAGATAAAGCATTTACTACTGATACACCTACTCCATGAAGTCCTCCTGCAACTTTATATGCATTATTGTCAAATTTACCTCCTGCATGTAATACAGTTAATACTGTTTCAACTGTTGACTTACCTGTTTTAGGATGTATTTCTACAGGTATACCACTTCCGTTATCAATTACTGTAATAGAACTATCACTATTAATTATTACTTCAATAGTATCACATACTCCTGCTAGTGCTTCATCAATACTATTATCAACTACTTCGTGTACTAGATGATGAAGTCCTTTACTTCCGGTACTTCCTATATACATTCCTGGTCTTTTTCTTACAGGCTCTAAACCTTCCAGAACTTGTATTTGTTCTGCACCATAATTCCTTGTATTTTGGTTTTCTGACATGTTTAATGTCCTCCAATCTAAGCATATCTTTATTTTATTCATTAAGTGGTAATAATCATAATTTATAACAACTAATTTATAAAACATCATTTAATTATTTAAAGAGGAATTTAAAGGATTTTAATGTAATTAAGAAAAGATGTCAAATATAGAATGAAAGTATAAAAATTTATATTAACTAATTTATTGCTATTTTGCTTTCTAAAATCTTATTATCTATAAACTACATAAAAATTCATTGTTCATCTTAGCTCTTTTATATAATGTTATTGTTGATATGTTAGAACAATATATTATACTTTTTCTGACTTTTTTCTCTTTCTTATCTTTAATTACCTTTTCTGTTATTATATAAGATTTAATATCATCATCAGAAATTTTATAAATAAATTCTTCTTCCTCAGCTATTTTAAAAAAATTTTTTGTATCATCTGACTTTGATAAAGCTTCAGCATCAACTATTGCTATAACATCTTTTATTGGTATAACAAAGTTTTTACCTAAATGTAAAAACATAATATCTCTCCTTGAAATATCTCTATCTGATTATTCATATAACTGTTAATAATATACTAAAAATTTTAAACGAATAAACTAAATTTTATTTAATTTAAAATAAACCGCTTACTCAGAAAAAATATTTTAATAATAGCAAATATATAGTATATTACTTATATTATACTTTTAAATTAACTATAATTTTAGTGTAAGTCATACAATTTTAGAATGCTTATGTAACTTATTCTTCTAATGTAAGCTATTCACATAAAATTATAAATTTTAGTTCTCTGCTTAGAGTATCTAATTTTCTATGAATAATCTGGACACTAATATATTTTTTTTATATATCCATTATCTATACTAAATACAAACCTATCTATATCTTCAAATTCATCAAAGCTTATATCATCAGTTGTAGTTATTATCGTTTGTATATTTTTAAATGAAGATATAAGTAATTTCCTTCTCTTACTATCTAATTCCGATAATACATCGTCAAGTAATAATACTGGATACTCTCCTACTTCCGTTTTTATTAAATCTACTTCAGCAAGTTTTAAAGATAATGCTGAAGTTCTTTGCTGTCCTTGAGAACCAAATTGCCTAACATTTATATCATTAATATAAACACAAATATCATCTCTGTGTGGTCCAATTGAGGTACTTCCTTTTTCAATATCTTTTTCTATATTATTTTTCATACTCAATTTGTATTTATTTAGTATACTATTTTTTAATTTATTGTTGAAAACATCTATATTAGATATAGTATCACTAATACAACATAGATAACTTAATTTTAAATTTTCTCTATTACCAGTTATTTTACTATGTATATTTTGAGAAATTTTTGATAGTTTATTGGTAAATTTTAATCTTGTAATTAATATATCTGTACCTAAATTAATTAATTGAGAATCCCAAATATCTAACGTATTAATTTTATTTCTATTATTTTTAATTGACTTTATTAGGTTATTTCTTTGATAAAGTATTTTATTGTATTTTGTTAAATTATATCTATACATAGGCTTTAATCTTGATATTTCTTCGTCTAGGAAATTTCTTCTCTCTTGAGGACCTTCTTTAATAAGTTTTAAATCCTCTGGTGAAAATATAACAGTATTTAAACAACTATACAATTGTGATACTTTATCTATTTCATAATTATTTATCTTTATTCTCTTTAATTTATTTTGCTCTAATTTAATTTCTATTTTTTTATTAGAATATTTTCTTTTGACATTAACTCCTATATATGCTTGCTCTTTATTTATATTTATTAAGTTCTTGTCCTTGTTTGTTCTAAAAGATCTGCCACAAGAATTTACATAAATTGCCTCTAGTAAATTAGTTTTTCCTTGAGCATTATCTCCAATAAAAATGTTTAGTTTTGAATTTAATTCTACCTTTAATTCTTCATAATTTCTAAAGTTAATTAATTTAATATTTGTTACTTCCACCTACAGCACTCCTTAAAAACATCAAGAAACAAAGTTTTCTATAATATTTAAAAGAAATACTTTGTTAAAACATATAATATAATTATATAGCCTTTACAATATTTAATAAAATATATCACACTAATCTATTAAATAATCTGAAATTATTATAATATTAAGAATAGAACATATTATCTATTTAAATTATAACATTCTTTACGCTTAAATTAAATGAGTTACTAATAAATATTATTATTTAACAATTAGCTCAATTTCTTCATCTAGATTTATTTTTACTATATCACCACTACGAATTTTTTTACCTCTAGCAAATGTTTGTTCTTCATTAACTAAAACTAAACCCTCATTAATTATTTCTTTTGCATGACCACCAGTTTGAACAACTGCAGCATATTTTAATAATTGATCTAACTTAATAAATTCTGTTTTTATAGTTATAATTTCTTTCATCAATGAATTACTCCTTCTTAAATTAATTTTAAAATCAATAATTTTTTCAAATAAAAATCTATAGAATAATATAAATATTTCCCAAGAAATAATATTATATATTCCTCATATTAATTTTTTTAAGCATAATTTAACTAAAATTAAGACACCAAACGATGTCTCAAATTAAAGTCAAATTAAAAAGTATATCTTGTTATAACAACGGAAGCAATTGCTACGTAATTGTAACTCACCGTTTCAATGGGGCGAGAAATATACACACTACCTGTTATCTAATCGGTACCCGCCACCTATAGAGGTGACGGACATCTTGCGCCTTGTTATAATTCTGTTGGAATTCTTACTGGTAAAACTAAATATATATAATTTTCATCAGAAATCGGTTTTATAATACATGGATTTACGTTATTTATAAAATTCATAACTATTTTCTCACTTTCAATAACTTTCAAACCATCTAAGATATATTTTGAATTGAAAGCTATTGTTAAATCATCACCATCTAGAGTTATAGGAACTTCTTCTTGAACAAATCCCATTTCAGAATTAGATGATATAGTCATTTTATCATCTACTATTTCAAATTTTATTAAATTATTATTGCCTTCTTTTGCTAATAATGAAGCTCTTTCTATACTTTCTTGAACGTCTTTTGTCTTAACTATTACTTTAGAATTATACTCATTTCTTACAATGTCTTTATAATTTATAAATTCACCTTCTATTAAAATTGATGTAATACTTGTATTACCAAGATGAAATAATATATGATTGCTTGCTATAGAAATTTTAATATCTTCCTCTATATTTTCTAATATTTTATTGATTTCTACTAATGTTTTTCCTGGTATAACTATTTTAATATTACCATCATTGTTAATAGGTATTTTTTTATAAGCCATTCTATATTGATCAATTGCAACTAAAGCTATTTCATTATCATATAATTCAAATAATTCACCAGTTAATACAGGTCTAAAATCATCTGTTGATGTTGCAAAAACTGTTTTACGTATCATTGATTTTAGAATATCTTTTGAGATGCTTAAACATTTAGAATCATCTATCATAGGTAATTTTGGATATTCTATAGCTGGTTGAACCTTGATTTTAAAATTTGAATTATCACAATTTATATGGGCATAGTTGTCATTGTCAACATAAATTTCAATAGGTAAATCAGGTAATTTTCTAATAATTTCTCCAAATAATTTAGAATCTATAACAAAAGATCCTTCTTTTATTACTTCACATTCTAATGTAGTTACTATACCTAGTTCTAAATCTGTTCCTGTTAGTTTAAGTTTTCCATCATAAGCTTCAACTAATATTCCTGTTAATATTGGTAATGTAGATCTATTAGAAACTCCTTTTTGTACAATATTTATATTTTTATATAATAGTTTTTGAGAAATTTTAAAATTCAATTGTGGATAACCTCCTTTATATAAATATATATAATAATAATAATAAATATAGTAGTATTAGTAGTAAGGCATGTTAATTTGTGGATAAGTGTTTAAGCATATGATTCTAGATGGTTTATAAGTGTTAATAAAGTGTTAGTTAGTTAGCATATTTTATCCACAATATTAATATGTAATTTTATAATAAAAATAATAAACATGTTATTAACAAGTTAATTAATATTAACTGTTGATTATTTTCCCTTTAATTCATTAACTATATTTGTTATTTGCATTTTAAATTCTGGTTTATTTTCTATTTCTTTAGAAATCTTATCATACGCATGAATAACAGTAGTATGATCTCTTCCTCCAAATTCATCACCTATTTTTGGTAATGACAAATCTGTTAATTCTCTACAAATATACATTGCAATTTGTCTAGGGTAAGAAATTGATCTAGCTCTTTTTTTAGAATTAAAATCTTCAATTTTTATATTATAATATTTAGAAACAGCTTCTTTAATAGTGCTTACAGTTATTCGTTTAGGTTTATTTGATATAATGTCTTTTAGTGCTTCACTTGCTAATTCAATAGATACTTCTTTATTAGTTAAAGAAGAGTAAGCTACTACTCTAATTAAAGCACCTTCTAATTCTCTGATATTAGATTCTATTTTCGTTGCAATATAAGTTAGTACATCATTAGGTACTTGTAAATTTTCTAAGGTTGCTTTTTTTCTTAGTATAGCTATTCTAGTTTCTAAATCAGCGGGTTGGATATCTACTATTAAACCACCTTCAAATCTAGATCTAAGTCTATCCTCAAGTGTTGGAATTTCTTTTGGGGGACGATCACTTGAAAGTATAATTTGTTTATTAGCACCATGTAATGCATTAAATGTATGAAAGAATTCTTCTTGAGTTCTTTCCTTACCAGCAATAAACTGAATATCATCTATAAGTAAAATATCTACATTTCTATACTTATTTCTAAATTGAACATTTTTATCATCTCTAATTGAATTTATAAGCTCGTTTGTAAATTTTTCAGATGAAACATATACTACTTTAGTATTTGGATTCTGATTAATTATATAATGTCCTATTGCATGCATTAAGTGAGTTTTACCTAATCCAACACCTCCGTATATAAATAAAGGATTATATGCCTTTGCAGGAGCTTCTGCTACAGCTAATGATGCTGCATGAGCAAATCTATTACTGTTACCAATAACAAATTTATCAAAAGTATATTTAGGATTGAGTTGATTATCAGAATATAAATTTGGGTTTTGCTCTTTAAAACTTTTTTTCATTTCTGTTAATGTTGTATTAACTGATAAATCTTCCCCTGGAGTAGTAAATTGAATGTTATAATTTTTATTAGTAATTTGTTTTATTGCATTTTTTATTAAAGTCATGTACCTTGCTTCGAGAATACCTTTTGTAAATTCATTAGGAACACTTAGTATAATATTATGATTTTCCATATTTATAGGATCTATAGTTTTTAACCATGTATTAAAACTAACCTCTGTAAGTTCCATTTTTATTAAGTCCAAGGATTTACTCCAAACATCCTCTAATAACATAAAAAATCCTCCTTAAATATATATAATTATTGACAATATAATCAAAAAATAATCATATGAACTGAATATTTAAATTGTACACAAAAAAAGTTATAAACAAAAAAATAAACAGATAATAAGATTTATAGTTGTAAAAATTCATAAATAATCTTAATATATTACTGAACATAAAATTGTGGATATAAATGTGTATTAAAATATATAATAATAATAATTAAAAATATCCACATAATGATTATAAAAGAAGTGTGGATAAAAATCAGGATGTTAATGTATTTTTAAGTAATAGAATTAAACAAAAAATCAACTTATACACAATATAATCCACAAACTGTGAATAAGTTATTAATTTGTTAATAAATAATCCACAATCCTATTTAATAATATCAAAATTTAAAAAAATTATCAACAACATATATAAATATCCACAATATTTACATGATGTAAATTATTTTATTAACAAAGCCATTGAAATTATTTTCTTGACATAATTTTGTTATAAGTCTATAATCAATAGTAGTGTCTGCTTTTTTTAATTGTAATTTAAATAAGCTAAAGATAAAAATTATTAAAATAGAGAAAGGTTAAATAGTAAATTTTTTTTTGAATATATATACCTAAAACTGAAGGAGGTGTAATAATGAAAAGAACTTATCAACCTAAAAGAAGACAGAGAAAAGTAGAGCATGGTTTTAGAAAAAGAATGAAAACTAAAGCTGGAAGAAATATTTTAAAGAGAAGAAGAGCTAGAGGCAGAGTTAAGTTGTCAGCATAAGGCCGCAAAATGTGGCCTTTTTATTCAATATGAAGAAGTTTAAGGAGTAAAAAATGACAAAAATAAATACTTTAAAAAATAGTAGGCAATTTAGAAATGTTTATGATAGTGGAAATTCTTTTTCAACGAAATTTCTTGTTATTTTTTACAAGCTAAATGGCTATTCTTATAATAGAGTTGGAATTTCGACTACAAAAAAACTTGGAAATAGTGTTATTAGGAATAGAGTGAAAAGGTTAATAAAAGAAAACTACAGATTGAATTGTAATAAAATGAAGACTGGGTATGATTTAATATTTTTAGCTAGAGTTAGAGCTAAAGAAGCAGAGTATAAAGATATTGAAAAGTCAATGTATTACCTATTAAAAAAGGTAAAATTAATAGAAAAGTCTGGAAAGTGATTGAATTGAAAAAAATATTGGTAATATTTATTAAAATATATCAACGATATATTTCACCATTAAAACCAAGAACGTGTAAATATTATCCAACGTGTTCTCAATATTGAATAGAAGCCCTAAACAAATATGGTATATTTGTTGGTTTAGGTAAGTGTATATATAGAATTATTAGGTGTAATCCATTTAGTTATGGAGGATATGACCCTTTAAAATGAATATAATAAACCGAAAATGAAAAGGGGGTTTTAAATAGAATGTCAAAAATATTTGCAAAACCGTTAGGTATGCTTTTAAACTTTATATATGGAGTAGTCAACTCAATAGGATTGGATTTTAAATATTGTTCTGCGTATGCTATAGCAATAATTGTAACTACAATCATATTCAAGTTTATTATATTACCGTTATCACTAAAACAAATGAAATCAATGAAGGAAATGCAAAAAATACAACCAATGTTGAAAGAATTACAAAAAAAGTATAAAAATGATGCTCAAACATTGAATATTAAAACTATGGAACTATATAAGGAACATAAAGTAAATCCTTTTGGATCTTGTTTACCTTTACTGATACAATTTCCAATAATAATAGGTTTCTTTACAGCATTGAGAAATCCTGATATTTATGTTGCTTCATATAATACAATAATTAATAAAGCTTTTTTTTGGATTAATGATATAGGAGCTGCACCAAATCAAGTAGTAGATGGCGTATTAAATGGTTTAAATCTAGGATTTGATATACCATTTATAGGTAGTGCAATACCTATTCTTGCTCTATTAGCGGCTGCGACTACATTTATGCAAAGTAAATTAATGAGCAATACTGGTGCAGTAGCTGATGAAAAAGCTATGGCAACTCAGAAAACAATGAATACTTTTATGCCTGTAATGATATTTTTCTTTGCATTATCTTTCCCTGCAGGATTAACATTGTATTGGATAGTAGGAAATATATTCCAAATAGTGCAGCAATATTTAATTAATCTACCTAAAAAAGAGTTAGGGGGAATTGAGTAAATATGAGAACTTTGATAAAAATTTCAAAGACAATAGATAGTGCAGTAGATGAAGCCTTAAAAGATCTTCAAGTTGAAAGAGATGATATAACTTATGAAGTATTAGATGAACCTAATAAAGGTTTCTTAGGGATAATTGGAAATAGAGATGCTAAAGTTAAAATTATTGTTAGTAACGATCCAGTAGAGAAAGCCAGGTCATTTTTAAATGATTTATTGAGAAAAATGAATTTAAATGCTACTGTTGAAATAGTTAGAGATAAGAATGATTTAAATATTGAAATAAAGGGAGAAAATCCTGAAGATATGGGTGTTATAATAGGAAAAAGAGGAAAGACTTTAGATTCAATTCAATATTTAGTTAATTTAGTAGTTAATAAAAAAAGAAATAATTATTTAAGAATAGTAGTTGATACTGAAAATTATAGAAAGAAAAGACAAGAGACATTAGAAAGACTTGCTAGAAAAATGGCTGATAAAGCTAAAAGATATAGAAAAAGTATTAGATTAGAACCTATGAATCCATACGAAAGAAGAATTATACATTCAGCATTGCAAGATGATATGAATATTAATACTTATAGCGAGGGAAAAGAGCCATATAGGAAGGTAGTTATTGAGAATAAGTGATAAAAATAAAACCCAGTATAATTGCTGGGTTTATGTTTTGTTTATGAAGAATTTTGGTATAATACTAATAAAGGTTTAATTGATTTTAGGTTTACATTCGTGTTAAAATTAACAGTAAAACGAAATAAAGAAGGTGAACAAGTGAGTGCTGATACGATAGTTGCGATAGCAACAGCTCCAGGTGAAGCTGGAATAGGTATTGTGAGAATTTGTGGAAAAAATGCTTTAAAAATAGTTGATAAAATATTTATAGGAAAGAATAATAAAAAAATAAGTGAAAATAAGCCTAGGTTTTTGACATATGGTTATGTAATAAATCCTAAGGATAATAAAAAAATAGATGAAGTTCTAGCTGTGTATATGAAAAGCCCATATACTTATACAAAAGAAGATATTGTTGAGATAAATTGTCATGGTGGTATAGTACCTGTTAGAAAGATTTTAGAAATTGTATTAGAAAATGGTGCTAGAATGGCTGAAAGAGGAGAATTTACTAAAAGAGCGTTTTTAAACGGAAGAATAGATTTAGCACAAGCAGAAGCTGTTATGGATTTAATTAGTGCTAAAACTAATATGAGTTATGAAATGTCTTTGAATCAACTAGAAGGCGGCTTGTCTAATAAGATAATGGAAATTAGAGATAAAGCATTAAAAATGTTAGCTCATATTGAAGTTTCTATAGATTATCCAGAAGATGATATAGAAGAAATAACATACAAAGAGTTAGAAAAATATGCTCATGAAATATATGTTGAAATAAATAAATTAATACAGTCATCTGAAACAGGCAAAATATTACGAGAAGGTATAAAAACTATAATATTAGGAAAGCCAAATGTAGGAAAATCTTCATTATTAAATGCATTATTAAAAGAGAATAGAGCGATTGTTACTAATGTTCCTGGAACTACTAGAGATGTGATAGAAGAGTATATTACTATTAAAGGTATACCTTTAAAAATAATTGATACTGCTGGCATTAGAGATACTGATGATATAGTAGAAAAAATAGGTGTAGATAAAGCAAAAGAATTAATAAATAGCGCAGATTTAATTATAGCAGTATTTGATAAATCAAGAGAATTGACAAAAGAAGATTATGATATTATAGATTTAATTAAAGATAAAAATTGTATTGTATTAATAAACAAAACAGATTTACCTGAGGAATTAGATATACAAAAGGTTATAAATAATGTAGGTGATAAAAAGATAATAGAATCATCAATAGTACAAGGTGAAGGTATAAATGTGCTAGAAAAAGAATTAGTTAATATGTTTTTTGAAGGTCGTATATATACAAATAACGATATTATTATTAATAATTTGAGACATAAAAATCTTTTAAAAGAAGCGCTTTTGAATATAGAAGATGCTATGAATTCTATAAAAATGAATATTCCGATTGATTGTTTAGAGGTTGATATAAAACAATGTTGGGAAAATTTAGGCAGAATAAGTGGAGAAACAATTACTGATGATGTAATAGATAAAATTTTTAGTGAATTTTGTATTGGTAAATAGTGAAGGAGTGTTTATATGTATCATCCTAAAGAATATTATGCTGGAAAATATGATATTGTAGTAGTGGGAGCAGGTCATGCTGGATGTGAAGCAGCTTTAGCAGCAGCAAGAATGAATAAGAAGACATTATTACTTACAATTAGTTTAGATGCAGTAGCTTTTATGCCATGTAACCCTTCTATAGGAGGAACAGGAAAAGGACATTTAGTTAGAGAAATAGATGCATTAGGTGGAGAAATGGGCAAAAACATTGACAAGACTTTGATTCAATGTAGAATGTTAAATACTTCTAAAGGTCCGGCAGTACATTCTTTAAGAGCTCAAGCTGACAAAGGTGAATATCAGAGAAGTATGAAAAGAGTTATTGAAAATCAGGAAAATTTGGATTTGAAACAAGCAGAAGTAATAAGTGTAAAAACTAAAGACAATAATATAACAGATGTTGTAACTAAGACAGGAGCTAAATATGAAACTAAATCAGTTATATTAGCAACAGGTACATATTTAAAATCCAAGATATATATTGGAGAGCTGGACTATGAAGGAGGTCCCGCTGATATGATGCCTGCAAGATATTTATCAAACTCTTTAGAAGAAAAAGGTATACAGTTAAGAAGATTTAAAACAGGTACACCTTGTAGAGTACATAAAAAGAGTATTGATTTTGAAAAAACGATAAGACAAGATGGTGATAATGAAATTATACCATTTTCATTTATGACTGATAAAATTAAAATTGATCAAATTCCATGCTATTTAACATATACAAATTTAGATACTCATAAAGTAATTAAGGATAACATGGATAGGTCACCATTATATACCGGAAAAATAGAAAGCACTGGACCAAGGTATTGTCCATCTATAGAAGATAAAGTAGTTAGATTTTCTGATAAAAATAAACATCAATTATTTATAGAACCTGAAGGTGCGAAAACAGAAGAAATGTACGTTCAAGGATTCTCATCGTCATTGCCAGCAGAAGTTCAATTAAAAATGATAAGAACAATAGATGGTATGGAAAATGTTGAAATTATGAGAGATGCTTATGCAATAGAGTATGATTGTATAGACCCTACAGAATTGAAAAGGTCATTGGAGCATAAAGTAATTGATAATATGTTCTTTGCTGGACAAATTAATGGAAGTTCTGGGTATGAAGAAGCTGCAGCACAAGGTATAGTTGCAGGAATAAATGCAGTTAGAAAATTAGATAATAGGGAACCTTTAATATTAGATAGATCGGAAGCATATATAGGTGTATTAATAGATGATTTAGTGACAAAAGGAACAAATGAACCATATAGAATGATGACTTCAAGAGCAGAATATAGATTAACATTAAGACAAGATAATGCTGATTTAAGATTAACAAAGAAAGGTTATGATGTTGGTTTAGTAACAGAGGAAAGGTTTTTAAAGTTTGAAGAAAAGAAAAATCAAATAAGTGAAGAGATGAAAAGATTAAATGATATAACAATATATCCAAGCGAAGAAACTAATAAGATTTTATTAGGTATTGGTTCTGTTGCGTTAAAAAAACCAATATCCTTATTTGATTTAATAAAGAGACCTGAGGTAAGTTATGAGTTATTAGAAGTTTTAGACAAAGAAAGACCGAGTTTAAAAAGGGAAATAAGAATGCAAGTAGAAATTCAAATTAAATATGAAGGATATATTAAAAAGCAATTAAAACAAATTGACCAATTTAAGAAAATGGAAAACAAAAAGATACCTGAAAATATTGATTACAATAATATAAAAGGATTAAGGATTGAAGCAAGACAAAAGCTAAATAAAATAAACCCTGATTCAATTGGTCAAGCTTCTAGAATTTCAGGAGTATCTCCAGCAGATGTGAATGTTTTATTGATATACTTAGAACAACAAAGAAGATTAAAAAGCGGGAGTGGAAATATTGAATAAAGTAAAATATTTGGTTGACTCAGCAAAATCAATTAATGTTAGTCTAGATGAAAAAAGTATAGAAAAATTTGATAAGTATAAGGAAATATTAAAAGAGTGGAATAAAAAGATGAATTTAACAGCATTAAAAGAGGATGAAGATATAGAAATTAAACATTTTATTGACAGTTTAACGATATTAGAACTTGAATATATCAAAGATAATGACAAAGTAATAGATGTTGGTACTGGTGCAGGTTTTCCAGGAATTCCTCTCAAAATAGTAAATGAAACTATTGATCTAACTTTGATGGATAGTTTAAATAAGAGAATTAATTTCTTAAGTCACTTAGTTAATGAGTTGAATTTAGAAAGTGTTAAATGTAAGCATAGTAGAGCTGAAGAGTTAGCTAGAGATAAAGAATACAGAGAGAAATTCGATATCGTAGTATCAAGAGCTGTAGCGAGATTAAATATACTATGTGAGTATTGTATCCCATTTGTAAAAAAAGGTGGATATTTTATTGCAATGAAAGGTCCTGATGTAGAAAGTGAAGTAGAAGAAGCTAGTAAAGCAATAAAAGTATTAGGTTGTAAAATTGAAGAAGTAAAAAAAATAATATTACCATTAGATAATATAGTGCATTCTTTAATAGTTATAAAGAAAATTAGCAATACTTCGACAAAATATCCAAGAAATCCTGGAATTCCAAAGAAAAACCCTATTATTTAGGAAATATATAGGAAATAATGTATAACGAAAATTATTAAAAATTAGTTTTAAAGAAGGAAAATTACAGCAATAAGAAGAATTATTAAAACAGAATTAAAGTGGGGAAGGATGATAAGTATGAGTTTTTTAGGTGAAGAGGTTGTGAAAGTAAGTATAAAAAACATAAAGCCTAATCCATATCAACCAAGAAAAAAATTCAGTAAGAAATCCTTAGAAGAACTTAGTCAATCTATAAAACAGTATGGAGTATTACAGCCAATAAGTGTTAGGAAAATTAATGATTGTAGCTATGAGCTTGTTGCAGGAGAGAGGAGATTGCGAGCATCTGAAATAGCTGGTTTAGATTATATACCTGCAATTATAATGAATATGGGTGAAAAAGATACAGCTGTTATCGCTTTAATCGAAAATCTTCAAAGAGAAGATTTAAATTTCATAGAAGAGGCAGAAGGATATAAAAGTTTAATTGAAGATCATAATTTTACACAACATGAATTAGCAGAGCAGATTGGTAAAAATCAATCAACAATAGCTAACAAATTAAGGGTTTTAAGATTATCTGATGAAATTAAGAAATTATTAATAGATAATAATTTAACTGAAAGACATGGACGAGCACTTCTGAAGTTACCAGTAGAAGAATTAAGAATGGCAGTAATTGAAAAAGTGATAAAGAATGACTTAACTGTCAAGAAAACAGAAGATTTAATTAAGGGTATGCTTGAAGATATGGTTAAGGAAAAAGAGCCAAAAGCAAAACAAAATATAAAGAGTATGATTAATTTTAGAATATATCTTAATACACTTAGAAATGCATATGATGCAATAAAACAGAGCGGAATAGATGCTAAATATCAACAAGTTGATAAAGGTGATTTTGTTGAAGTAACGGTTAAAATTCCAAAAAATAAACAATAAAAAAAAATACTAAATCACTAGATGATTTAGTATTTTTTTTATGTAAAAAAGTAAAGAATATGAGGTACAGCGTAAAAATATAAAATTTGAATGATATTTATAACAGAAGATTTATAATAATGAAGCTATTTCTTAATTACTTCTTAAGAATATAAATGATTTAAAAAATATATTGAATTTGTATGGTAATACTATAGTGTTTTGGTTTATAATTATTTATAGAGAAGTTATTGAAAACTAAAAAATAAATAAAGGAATTTTAAAAAATAGAATGGAATATATAATAAAAAGAAGACCTAAATAGCTTAATTTAAAAATTGGAGGAAGAAGGATGTCTAAAAGCGTAGCAATCTTTAATCAGAAGGGTGGAGTTGGAAAAACAACAACAAATATTAATTTGAGTGCTTGTTTAGCTAAACTTAATAAAAAAGTTTTAGTAGTAGATATTGATCCTCAAGGTAACACAACAAGTGGATTGGGCGTTGATAAAAACGAAGTAGAATATTCTCTTTATGATTGCCTTATAGATGGAGTCGATACCAAAAAAGCAATTATACAAACATACATAGATAAATTAGATATTGTTACATCAGATGTTGAATTAGCAGGAGCTGAAGTAGAACTGGCTAATAGAAAAAATAGAGAATTGACTTTAAAAAAAGTTCTAAATCAAGTAAAAAACGATTATGATTATATTTTCATAGATTGTCCTCCATCTTTAGGAATGCTTACAATAAATGCTTTAGCAGCAGTTGATAGTGTAATAATACCAATACAATGTGAGTATTATGCATTAGTGGGTGTAAGTCAATTAATAGATACTATAAAATTGATGAAAAAAAGTATTAATAAAGATATTATAATTGAGGGCGTAATTATGAATATGTATGATAGTAGAACAATATTATCAAAGCAAGTAGTTGAACAGGTAAAAAATTATTTTAAAGAAGAAGTATATAATACATTGATTCCAAGGAATGTTAGATTAGCTGAATCACCGAGCTTTGGATTAGCAATCACTGACTTCGATGCAAAATCAAAAGGTGCTATAGCATATACTGAACTAGCTAAGGAATTCATGAATAGATAGGAGTAGTGATAGTTTTGACAAAAAAAAGAGGATTGGGAAGAGGATTATCTGCACTAATACCTGATGGAAATATTGAAGAAATAAATTCAGAAGACAGAATTGAATACTTAGATATTAATAAACTAGAACCAAATAAAGATCAACCAAGAACATTTATTGATAATAGTTCTATTGATGAATTATCAAAGTCAATAAAAGAACATGGAGTTATTCAACCAATAATTGTTAGAAAAAAAAAGAATGGATATCAAATCATTGCTGGAGAAAGAAGATGGAGAGCTACCAGATTAGCTGGTTTAGATAAAATTCCTTGTATAATTAAAAAAGTTGAGGATATTAAATCTGCTGAGATGGCTTTGATTGAAAATATTCAAAGAGAAGATTTAAATCCTATCGAAGAAGCAATAGCTTATGACAATATATCTAAGAAATACAATTTAACTCAAGATGATTTATCAAAAGTCGTTGGAAAGAGTCGTTCTTATGTTACTAATATTTTGAGACTTTTGAAATTGGAAAATGAAATTATAAACAAAATTACTGAAGGATTGTTAAGTGGTGGACATGGGAAAGCTATACTAATGTTAAAAGATTCAAGTTTACAAAATGAAATAGCTAGTGAAATAGAAAAAAAAGGGCTAAGTGTAAGAGAAACAGAAAATTTAGTGAAGAAAATCAATGAAAGTGATAATAAAATAGCTGATAAAGTAATTAAATATAAAGAACCAAATATACAAGCTTTAGAAGAAGATTTAATGAAATTACTTGGTACAAAGGTTATTGTGAACACAAAAAAGAAAAAAGGAAAAATCGAAATAGAATTTTATAATGAAGAAGATTTAAAAAGAATAATCGACATTATAACAAAATAAATAACTAATAAAATAAATGTTTCACGTGAAACATTTATTTTATTATCTAATTAAGAATAATTTAATTAAACTATAAATTAGATGTGTAAATTTATTTTGTGGATATATAGTCGAATATATAATTATTATCTATAATAGTGTAAAATCCAAACAATGCTTTTGGAATTTTTTTATTAAAAATTAAATTATTTAAATCTATTTTATCTCTCTAATATGTGGCGAAGGAGCCATGTAGGAATCTTTCTCTTACGGCGGTGTGTGTCCATGTTTTGAGTAGAGAACAGAAATCTATATTTCTCGTGAATCACTTACTGCTAGGAATGAAATGAGTAGGTGTTACCTATTAGTATAAATTTAGGGAAAAAAATGTACACCAATATTTCTTAGAAAGAAACGCTGCATGTCTCCTAGTATCTACAAGGTTATTAGTTAATAATGCAAATTTATGTTTAATATCCAAACTGGTATTAAATGTATTCAAAATTGTAGTATTGTAGTTATTATAAAAAATTTATATATTTTTGTATGATAACAAACTCTAATAGAAATTGAAATGATAGAAACAGTGAGTTGATTTATTAATACATTATGGTAGAAAAAACAATCTAATTCTTTCAATAAAAATTATTAATCAGTAATTAGTAATTAGTTGTTAAACTACATAGTGTAAAAGACAGTTGTATATATGTAGTTATTCTACTAATTGTTTTAAGTTTGTTCATTAAAGGAAATCTAGCAAATATTTAAGGTCTTTTGAGGTAAGGGTTTGTAGACATAGTAAACTCGAATTAGAAATTAGTAAATTTAATGTAATACGAAAGTGACTGAAATATATAATAAAGTTCATAATAAATTGATTTAAATGTATGCTGTAATTGAAGATTACAATTTCTAGTGAAAGTTTGCTTTTAAAGCAAACTTATTTATGCATCAATTGTTTTGTGGTTTTGAAAATTCCACTTTATCAAGTTTGGAATTATCATTAAGGATTTGGATAAATTATATCAGAAATCTGATTATGTGTTGCCCTATAAGAAGGTGTGAAAAGATAGTCGAAATTTGTTCGAAAATAACTTTTTATAGAGTTATAAATGCTTGAAGTAGTACTAATTTATATGAACAGTACTTAGTGGGTGTTATTGAATGAATGAAACTTAGCCCTTTCACAAAAAGATATTAAAGCATTAAGAAAAATCCAAATGTTAAAATGTTAGTGAATTAGCTATTACATATAAAGATGATTTCAAAAAGAAATATATGGAAGAATATTTAGCTGGAAGATTACCAAGACAAATCTTTGAGGAAAATGGATTCAATGTAAATGTATTAGGTGTAAAACGAATTGAACAATCTGCTTGGAGGCGGGAAAAAACTTAATACAAAATAGTATTATTGGATTGACAGATACACGCAAAACAGCTTCTTGAAGACTTTTAGAACGTGAAATTTCACCTCGAGAAATTATTCAAAGAAAGGAAACTAAAATCAAACTACTGGAGACGCAGGTGACTTTATTATAAAAATCAGACGTGACAGAAAGGAGGCTGGTAAACGAAAGCAAGACACTAAAAACAAATGAAATATTTTTGTGAATTATTAGGAGTATCTCACTCTGGATATTGTAGCTATTAAAAAGCAGCCGATACAAGAATGATAAGAGAAAAAAATAGATTTAAAGGTAAGAGATATCATATTAAAAGACTTTAATCGTCGAGGATGTAAGAAAGGTACACGTTACATAAATGATTTTGGAGCAGAATTTGATATAAAATATAGCAGGAAACGTATTAGAAGAATTCTGAGGAAATTTAATATTATTTGTCCACATAGAAAACCAAATCCATATAGGAGAATTGCAAAAGCAACTAAAGAACATCAGGTAGTTCTGACTAAATTAAATAGAGAATTCAAGCAAGGAATACCTGATAAAGTATTATTAATTGATATAGCATATCTACCGTATGGGAAAAATTGCATGGCTTACTTATCGACAACAAAATATGCTTCTGAAAATGAAATTTTAGCTTATCAAGTTTCTGATAGAATTACTTTAGATATAGCAACTAATGCTATTCATAAATTAATGAATAATAAGAAAATCACATTGCATGAAGAAGTATTTATTCATTATGATCAAGGTAGTCATTATACCAGTTCACGTTACCAAAAGCTTTTAAAAAATATGGCTTAGATTAACCCATGTCTAGAAAAGGCAACTGTTGGGATAATGACCCACAGGAATTATTTTTTGGAAGTTTAAAAGATGAGGTTGACTATAAATCCTGTAAATCATTTGAAGAATTGAAAGTCAAGATAAATCTTTATAGGGTGTATTACAACAACTATCGTTATCAATGGAACTTAAAGAAGATGACTCCTTAACTCTTTTTTATAATTTGTCCTTAACAAAGGTACCACTTTAAATCTAACGTTATTTTTTATTTTGTCTAAAACAATACATTTGTAAGAACTATTATATTAATTATCTTAACAATATAGATGTACAAAAATTACTGTGTTAAAAATATTACAAAAAATTAAAATATCTTGTAATGATATCATGATTACATTGTAATCGTGATATGTAATTAAATCAGTTTTTATCCAATAATTACAAATTAAATCAACTATTTATTACAATTATTTCATTTCTGAAACACAAATATTTTTCATATTATTAAATATTTCAAAAATCTATCGAAACATGTCTTGTATACAGTATTCTCTCGCTCAAATCATTGACAAATTTTAAACAGAGACGTTATAATTAATCTAGTAATATTACTATATTAATTTGACATATATTTATCAATAAATCAGGTATTAGTAAAAAATAAGGTATGGTTTATAGTTATTCATACAAACTATAAATAGAAAGATTTTAAAATTAACTATTTTATATAAATTAAATTATAAATTCAATATTTTATTTATTGTTGAATAGTTACATTATAATTAAATATACAAAATTTCTATTTTATCTTCTGCAAAGCCTATTTTTAGAGAGATAATACTTAGTTTAAATTTTTAAACTAAGTATTATTGCGCGTAATAAGGTTAAATTATTAGAAAATTAAGAAAACTAATAGGGGGGTTAATAATGTCTTTTGAGTTTAATTGGGAACAAAATGAGGGTAAAATTAACGAATTAAAACAATTCATTAATGAAAAAAAATTAACAAAAGGAGCTTTAATGCCTGTAATGCATAAGGCACAATCAGTTTTTGGATATTTACCAATAGAAGTTCAAAAAATTATATCTGAAGAATTAAATGTACCATTATCTGAAATATATGGTGTTGCTACATTTTATTCTCAATTCACATTAATACCAAAAGGTAAATATACAATTTCAGTTTGTTTAGGTACTGCTTGTTATGTAAAAGGTTCACAAGGTTTAATTGATAAAGTTAAGAATGAACTAAGTATCGAAGTTGGTCAAACTACACCTGATAAAAAATTCTCATTACAAGCAACAAGATGTATAGGAGCTTGTGGTTTAGCTCCAGTTATGACTGTTAATGATGATGTTTATGGAAAACTTGTAGTTGAAGATGTAGCTGGTATAATAGCAAAATATAAAGACAAATAGTTATAATTAACAGTACAAGTTAAGATTATTATTAAATTAATAAGTTGATTGTTAAATAATGGAGGTGTAAGTATATGAAATCTCTTGAAGAATTAAAAAAAATCAGAGAAGAAGCTAAGAAAAAGGTACAGCTTAGACATGATAGTGATGGAACAAGAATAGTAGTTGGTATGGCAACTTGTGGTATATCAGCTGGTGCTAGACCTGTTTTAATGACATTATTAGAAGAAGTTAATAAAAGAAATTTGAGTAATGTTATGGTTAATCAAACTGGATGTATTGGTGTTTGTCGTTTAGAACCAATTGTAGAAGTATACAGACCTGGTGAAGAAAAGGTTACTTATGTTCACATGGATTCAGAAAAGGCTAAAAGAGTTATAACAGAGCATATTGTAAATGGGAACGTAGTCACAGAATATACTGTAGGAGCATATGAAAAGTAGTTTATAATTAAACCCAGATTATTCGTAGGAAATCAAATATTCAACTAAATCCTTCTGAATACAAGATGTCCATTAAATCTATTCACTGGAATCTTATAATTCAGAATTATACAGTACACTATTCAAAATTATAGAAATAATAAGGGTTATATAGACAATTCTAATTCTAAAGGGGGTAGAAAGATGGATTTTTACAGAGCACATGTACTTATTTGTGGAGGTACAGGATGTACATCTTCTAAATCTGATCAAATAGAAGAAAAGATGAAACAAAAAATAGAAGAAGCTGGATTAGATAAAGAAGTTATGGTTGTTAGAACAGGATGTTTTGGATTATGTGAAGCAGGTCCAATTGTAGTTGTTTATCCTGAGGGTGCATTCTATAGCCATGTTGGTTTGGAAGATGTTGATGAAATCGTTCAAGAACATTTATTAAAAGGAAGAATAGTTAAGCATCTTTTATACAAAGGAGCTAAAGAAGAAGATATAATTAAATCTGTTAACGAAGTTAATTTCTACAAAAAACAGACAAGAATAGCATTAAAAAATTGTGGAGTTATAAATCCTGAAGATATTAATGAATATATTGCAGTAGATGGTTATATGGCTTTAGGTAAAGTATTAACAGAAATGACTCCTACTGAAATTATTGACGTAATAAAAGAATCAGGTCTAAGAGGAAGAGGAGGCGGAGGATTCCCAACTGGTCTTAAATGGAATTTCTGTGCTCAAGCTCAAGGAGATCAAAAATATGTTATTTGTAATGCTGATGAAGGTGATCCAGGAGCATTTATGGATAGAAGTATATTAGAAGGAGATCCACATTGTGTAATAGAAGCAATGGCTATAGCGGGTTATGCAATAGGAGCTGATCAAGGTTTTATATATGTTAGAGCGGAATACCCAATAGCTGTACAGAGATTAGAGATAGCTATTAATCAGGCTAGAGAAAAAGGACTTTTGGGCAAGAATATATTTAGTAGCGATTTTAATTTTGATATTGAAATTAGACTTGGTGCAGGAGCATTTGTATGTGGAGAAGAGACTGCTTTAATAGCTTCAATCGAAGGTGAAAGAGGCATGTCAAGAAATAAACCTCCTTATCCTGCTAATAAAGGTTTGTGGGGCAAACCAACATTAATTAATAACGTTGAAACATACGCTAACATAACAAAAATAATTAATAAAGGTCCTAAATGGTTTAGAAGTATAGGTACTGAAAAGTCTCCAGGAACAAAAGTATTTGCATTAGGTGGAAAAATCAATAACACTGGACTTGTTGAAATACCAATGGGAACAACTTTAAGAGAAGTTATTTTTGATATTGGTGGTGGAATACCTAATGGTAAGAAGTTTAAAGCTGTTCAAACAGGTGGACCATCTGGTGGATGTATTACAGCTGATTATTTAGATACACCTATTGATTATGATTCATTAACTGCATTAGGATCAATGATGGGTTCTGGTGGTATGATCGTTATGGATGAAGATAACTGTATGGTTGACATAGCAAGATTTTTCTTAGATTTTACAGTTGAAGAATCTTGTGGAAAATGTACACCATGTAGAATAGGTACTAAGAGAATGCTTGAAATATTAGAAAAGATAACAAGTGGTAAGGGTGAACTAAAAGATATCGAAAAGCTAGAAAAATTAGCTGCAAATATTAAAACATCTGCATTATGTGGTCTTGGACAAACTGCTCCAAATCCTGTATTATCTACATTACATTATTTTAGAGATGAATATGAAGCACATGTAATAGATAAAAAATGCCCTGCAGGAAACTGTAAAGCATTATTAGCTTATAATATTCAAGAGGATATATGTAAAGGTTGTACATTATGTGCTAAAAATTGTCCAGTAGGAGCAATTTCAGGCGAAGCTAAAAAACCACATAGTATAGACCAAGATAAATGTATTAAATGTGGAGCATGTATGGAAAAATGTCCATTTAATGCTATTAAGTTAGGGTAATTACTAGTACGATAATTTCTATATAAAATATTAGAAGTAAGGGGTGTATATAATGGGTATGGTTACCATAACTATAGATGAGAAAACTTTTCAAGTTCCAGCAGAAGATACTATACTTGAAGCAGCTAATAGTGCTGGAATCAAAATACCAACTCTTTGTTATTTAAAAGATGTAAGTGCAACAGGAGCCTGTAGAATGTGTTTAGTAGATGTAAAAGGAGCTAGAACTCTACAAGCATCATGTGTAACAAGAGTTGCTGATGGAATGGTTATTAAAACAAATACTAAACAAGTTAGAGAAGCAAGAAAAACTAACTTAGAATTAATTCTGTCTAACCACGAAAGAGAATGTTTAACTTGTAGTAGAAATCATAACTGTGAATTGCAGACTCTATGTGAAGAATTAGGAGTTACTGACATAGAATTTGAAGGAGAAAAAACTGTAAGACCAGTAGATACTTCTTCTCCATCAATAGTTAGAGATCCAAACAAATGTATTTTATGTGGTAGATGCGTAAGCGTATGTAATAATGTTCAAAAGATAGGAATTTTGAATTTTGTAAATAGAGGCTTTGAGACAATGGTTGCTCCAGCATTTGACAAGCAAATGGGAGAAACTCCTTGTGTTAATTGTGGTCAATGTATTGTTTCATGTCCAGTAGGAGCGTTAAGAGAAAAACAAGAAATTGACTATGTATGGGATGCTATTGAAGATGACGATAGACATGTTGTTGTTCAAACAGCTCCAGCAGTTAGAGCCGCTTTAGGAGAAGAATTCGGTTTACCTATGGGAACACGTGTTACAGGAAGAATGGCTGCTGCGTTAAGAAGATTAGGATTTGATAAAGTATTTGATACAGATTTTGCAGCTGACCTTACAATAATGGAAGAAGGAACAGAATTACTAAACAGAATTCAAAATGGTGGAAAACTTCCAATGATTACATCATGTTCACCAGGATGGATAAAATATTGTGAACATTATTATCCAGATTTTCTAGATAACTTATCAACTTGTAAATCACCACATGAAATGATGGGTGCAGTAGTTAAGTCATATTATGCAGAAAAGAACAATATTGATCCTTCTAAAATATATGTGGTTTCAGTAATGCCATGTACTGCGAAGAAATTCGAAGCTAGAAGAGAAGAATTATCACATAATGGTAATAGTGATGTAGATGCAGTATTAACAACTAGAGAACTTGCAAAAATGATTAAACAAGCAGGAATGGATTTTGTTAATTTACCAAATGAAGATTTTGATTCAGTTCTTGGTGAATCAACAGGAGCTGCTGTTATATTTGGTGCTACAGGTGGAGTTATGGAAGCAGCATTAAGAACAGTTTATGAAGTAATAACAAAAGAAGAATTAAAAGAAATTAACTTTACTCAGGTTAGAGGAGTAGAAGGAATAAAAGAAGCTACAGTTAAAATTGGAGACTTAGATGTAAATGTTGCAATTGCACATAGTACAGGTTGTGCAAGCGAATTATTAGAAAAAGTAAAATCAGGTGATAAGCAATATCACTTTATAGAAATCATGGGCTGCTCAGGTGGTTGTGTAAATGGTGGAGGACAGCCTCATGTAAGTTCAAAAATTAAAATGAATGTAGATGTTAGAAAAGAAAGAGCAAAAGCATTATATGATGAAGATGCAGACAAAGCTATAAGACAATCTCATAAAAATCCTATGATTAAAAAAGTTTATGATGAATATTTCGAAAAGCCAAATAGTCATAAAGCACATGAACTTTTACACACTCATTATGTAAAAAGAGAATGCTACCCTCTATAAATCTACAATGAATTAATTTGAAAAATTAGCTCTATTTAGTTATTTAACTGAATAGAGCTTTTTACATATTTTTTAATAAAAAAGCATTATTATAATGGCTTTAGGATTTGTAAGTTAATATGAAAAAATATAATTTCAAAAATAGAAAGGATGAAATAATTTGAAAGTTAAACTGACAATATTAGAAAGTAAATGCAGAGGAAACTATCACAAAAAAGGAGATATCTTTATAGTTGAAGATATATGTCCTCCAATATGTCATGAATTATGGCAAAGTATATATCCTAGTATTTATACACTGCTAAATAACGGTGATTTAGATTATGGAAATACAAGAGCAAGAACATTTCAAATGAGATGCCCTGACAATGGAAGAGTATTAATTAAAGGTGAATTGATAGATGAATAAATTAGGTTCGTTTTAAATATTAACAAAAACAATTTAGGGGTGGATAAGATGAAAGAAATACAAAGACTAAAAGCAGGAGGTTCAATAGGTATTTTTCGCCATCATCTTCAGCGACATATTTATATCCTAAAAGATATAAAAGAGTTAAAAAGTTCTGAGAGTAAGGGGTTTATATTATAGAAGTAAATCTAACAGATAAATATGATTTTTATAGGTCTGGTAATATTAGAGAAAGAGCTGGAGAATTAAATAGCTTAATTAGAAATCACAAAGTAAAATGTATAATGTCTATAATAGATGATATGAATTAAAAATTTTTTTTCATACCTAGATTATGAAGAATTAAAAATCCTAAAATAGTAATAGGTTATTCAGATGTTACTGCTTTAAATTTATATCATGAAAGTTTTATGGATTTCATTAAAAATGTTATATTATTAACATAAATTTTTCGGAATTTCTAATAAAACATATAAATTCATTGAAACATAATGTACTTACGATCATAACTACAATAGTTTATTAATTTATAAAATTATTTAATACTTTTATAAAGGTTAAGACAACGAAAAAATGAAAGATTCTATAGTAATAAATAAATACTATATTGTAATATTTATGAGATAATGTTATAATTTTAACAAGATGTATACAGTATATTACATTACATCTTTATTATTTTCAACATAGTTTGATATAATATGATAATACTTTAATAGACATGCAAGACATAAAAATTATAGATTTATAGTGCACTACATTATATGGTAATAATAGAAAAGGAGGTATTTTAATTGATCAAATTAACCATTAATAATAGAGAAGTTGAAGCTAATGAAGGAGAAACAATTTTACAAGTATGTAGAAATTTAAACATAGAAATACCAACGCTTTGCTATGATGAAAGATTAGAGCCACATTCTGCTTGTAGGTTATGCATAGTTGAAGTCGAGGGGATGCGTACTTTACCTACATCTTGTTCTACAATAGCAACAGATGGAATGAAAATACATACTCATAGCCCAAAAGTTATAGAAGCAAGAAGAGAAATATTAGATATGATGTTATCTAACCATCCTGATGACTGTTTAACTTGTCCTAAATCAGGCGAGTGTAAGTTACAAGAGTATTGTTATAAGTATGATATTAAAAAAACAACTTTTAATGGTGAGAAAAAGAATTATCCTATTGATGATAGCAATCCTTTCTTTTATGTTGACTTAAATAAATGTATTGAATGTGGTAAGTGTGTAAGAATATGTTACGAATTGCAAAATACAAAAGCGTTAACCTTTAGTGAAAGAGGTTTTAAAACACATGTAACTGTGCCATTTGAAATGGGTATTAATAAAACAAATTGTGTTTCATGTGGTAATTGTGTATCTGCATGTCCGGTAGGTGCATTAATGCCAAAGTCTAAAGAAAAGTTTAGATTATGGGAAGTTAAAAAAGTAAAAACAACATGTTCATTTTGTGGTGTAGGATGTCAAATGGAGCTACTCGTAAAAGATGATAAAGTTGTAGGAGTAAACCCTGTACAAGGGCATTCAAATGATGGATTATTATGTGTAAAAGGAAAATTCGGTTACAAATTTATAAATCATAAAGACAGGTTAAAAAAACCATTAATAAGAAAAAATAATAAATTGGTCGAAGCAGAATGGGAAGAAGCATATGAATTAATAGCGAATAAGATAAAAGATACTATTAAAAATTATGGACGAGATTCAATTGCAGGATTAAGTTCTGCAAGATGTACTAATGAAGAAAATTATTTATTTCAAAAACTTTTTAGAGGAGTTATTAAAACAAACAATATAGATCATTGTGCTAGACTCTGACATTCTTCAACAGTTGCAGGTCTTGCAGCTACATTAGGAAGTGGAGCTATGACAAATAGCATAGAAGAAATTAGAGAAAACGAAGTTATTTTTGTTATTGGATCTAATACAACAGAAAATCATCCAGTTATAGGTGCACAGATGAGACAAGCAAAAGCAAAAGGAGCAAAATTAATCGTTGCTGATCCAAGGAAAATAGATTTAGCAAATGATGCTGATGTATTCTTACAAATCAAACCAGGCACCAATATAGCGTTGTTAAATGCAATGATGAATGTAATAATTAACGAAGGCTTACAGGATAGACTATATATTAAAGATAGAACTGTAGATTATGAAAAATTAGTAGATTTGGTGGAAAGCTACACACCACAAAGAGCAGCTAAGATTTGCCAAGTGAATCCAGAAGATATTATTAAGGCTGCTAGAATATATGGAAAAGCAAAAAATGCAGGTATATATTATGCAATGGGTATAACTCAGCATAAATCAGGAACATATACAGTTATGAGTGTATCTAACCTAGCATTATTATGTGGTAACATTGGAATAGAATCAGCAGGGGTAAATCCATTAAGAGGGCAAAATAATGTACAAGGTGCTTGTGATATGGGAGCACTACCTAATAATTTACCGGGTTATCAGAAGGTATCTGATGAAAATGCAATTGAAAAATTTGAAAAAGCATGGAATGTAACAGGCATGTCTAAGGAAGTTGGCCAGACTATACCTGAAATAATGGATAGTGCTAGAAGAGGTGATACAAAACTTTTATATATTATGGGAGAAAATCCTATGATATCTGATCCAGATATAAACCATGTTAAAGAAGCATTAGAAAAAACAGAATTCTTAATAGTACAAGATATATTTTTAACTGAAACTGCACAAATGGCAGATATTGTCCTACCGGCAAGTACATTTGCTGAAAAAGATGGTACATTTACAAATACTGAAAGAAAAATTCAAAGAGTGAGAAAAGCAATAAATGAGGTAGGAAATTCTAAAGCTGATTGGAAAATTTTAATAGATATAATGAACAAATTAGGATACAAACAAGAATATACACATCCATCTCAAATAATGGATGAAATATCTAGAGTAACACCTCAATATGGTGGGATAAATTATAGTAGAATTGAACAAAAAGGTTTACAATGGCCTTGTCTTCATAAAACACATAAAGGTACTAAATTTTTACATGAAGGACAATGTGCTAGAGGAAAAGGACTATTCATACCGCAGGAATATCGTGAAAGTGCAGAATTACCAGATAAAGACTATCCTTTTATGTTAACAACAGGAAGAATTTTATATCATTATCATACAAGAAGTATGACGGGTAGAGTAGAAGGATTAAATAAAAAATCAAATCAATCATATATTGAGGTTAATACACTTGATGCAAAAGGTCTTTGTGTACATAATGGTGACATTGTTCAAGTTTCATCCAGAAGAGGTACTATAGAAACAAAAGTTAAAGTAGTTAGTACTATTAGTCGTGGTATTGTTTTTATGCCGTTTCATTTTGCTAGCGGAGCTGCTAATATTTTAACAGGAACACATTTAGATGAGATATCAAAAATCCCAGAACTAAAAGTAAGTTCAGTAAAAATAGTTAAGAAATAATTTTATTAAGTAACATTAGGTGATTAAATAGGCTGTTAATACATTTTATTTTTGTACATTATAAATAAGCAGAAAGGGACTACGCTATGACTGTTGAATATAATATTTTTAGAACTTGTGTAATTTTAGCTGGAGGGAAAAGTTTGAGAATGGGCTTCGATAAGCAATTTTTAAAAATAAACAACACAAATTTAATAGACAATGTAATTAATAAATTAAAATATGAGTTTGATGATATAGTTATTATCACTAATAAGCCAAATTTTTATAGTAAATATAACATAAGAGTATTTGAAGATGAAATAGCAGGTAAAGGACCTCTAAGTGGAATTCATAAAGGTTTAAAAGAAGCTCAAAGTAAATATGTATATTTTACAGCCTGTGATATGCCTAATATTAACTTAAATTATATACGATATATGAAAGATATAATTAAAAAAGAAAATGTACATGCCTGTATAACTAAATATGGAAATTGGATAGAGCCAATGAATGCATTTTACAATATATCTATCTTAAAAAACGTTGAACAATATTTAATAAATGGGAATAAAGCAGTATATTTTTTACTAAAAAGTTTAAATTGCAAGTATATTGAAGAAGCAGTAGCTAAAAAATTTAGCTCGAATTGGAATATGTTCTTAAATTTAAATACAAAAGAAGATTTAAAAGTTTATATTAATGAAGTAAAATAAAATTAAGAGGATTAATTATGGAAGAGAAAACTAAGCTTGAAATTTTAAAGGTTGATAAAGATGAAGCTATTATAAAACATGATGACATAATAATAGAGAAACCATATACTATTTTTGTTAATGAAATTGAGATTAGTACATTACTATGCACACCAAAATCGATAAAATATTTAGCAGTAGGTTTTTTATTTACTGAAGGTTTATTAAATTTAAAAACTGATATAAAAAAGATAAATATTGATGAGAATAAAGGCACTGTATCTGTCGAGCTTACTGAATTTAATAAATTTAGTCATAACTTATCTGGAAAAAAAACAATGACATTAGATTGTAGAAAAGGAACTTTGCTGTATAATGTTATAGAGTTTAAGTCTAAAAAAAATTACAATGAAATATTATTAAATAAAAACAATATTATTGAAACTATGATAGCATTTAATGAACAATCCATATTATTTAAAGAAACAGGAGGAGTTCATAGCTGTGCATTAGGTTATAATAAGAAAATAATAAGATTCGAGGAAGATATAGGGAGACATAATGCAATGGATAAAATTATAGGATGGTCAATATTAAATGATATTAATTTTAAAGATAAATATATTTTAACTAGTGGTAGAATATCTTCGGAAATAATTAAAAAAGTAGCAAAATGTAGTATTCCAGCTATTATTTCAAGATCAGCACCTACAAGTTTATCTATTCAAATAGCTGAAAAATTAAATATTATGATAATAGGATTTGCTAGAGGAAGAAAAATGAACATATATACAAAATATGACAACTTCATAATGTAGTAAATTCAAGCCTCAAAAGTAAAATAATAACTTAACAATACTATGCTAAATATGGTATCCTATATATAGGCTTTGAAAATGGTTTCATTTCGTAGTTATAATTTAAAACAATATTATTAAATCATAAAAAAGATTATATACAATAGTCTTAAACTCAGGTTATTCTTAGAAATTAAATATTATTATCAATCGAGTTCATCTTCGAATGGTTAAACAAATTCACATAAAATTAAAGATTTTAGGTTTTGGATTATGGTTGTAAGATATTCATTAAATGGTGGGCATATCGAGTTGGATTGTCTTCAAGTTCATTTATAAGAGCTAAATAGTATATTATTAGAAATTACATGAATAAACAGATTATATTTATTAATTATAACGATTGATAAAGTGTAATATAAAAATTTAAACCAAGTTAAAGCATTAACGCTTTAACTGTATACAAAATGCAAAGAGGGGGATTTTATGCAAAAAACATTATTAAGTCCAAAAGAAGTAGCTAATAAAACGATAGAAACAGCTATTAAAAAGGCTAATTTGCCAAGCATAAAAATGCTTTTATTAGGTATATTTGCAGGTTTATTTATAGGATTTGGTGCACATGGCTATATAATTGTAACACAAACGTTGGGAAAAATAGATATTGGACTAGCTAAATTTATCGGAGCAGCAGTTTTCCCAGTTGGACTTATGTTAGTTATAATAGCAGGTGCAGAACTTTTTACTGGAAATAATATAATGACTTTAGCTCTCATGAAAAAGAAAATTACATGCTCTAAAATGCTTAAAAACTGGATTATCGTGTATATTGGCAATTTTATTGGTTCTATATTCTTAGCTTATATATTGAGTAAGACAAACTTATATACAGGTATTGTAGGTGAAAAAGCTATAGCTATAGCTAGTGCAAAAGTTAATAACTTAACACTATTACAGGGAATTACTAGAGCTATTCTCTGTAATATGATAGTTGTTTTAGCTGTATGGATGGCGACAGCAGCTACAGATGTTACTGGTAAAATACTTGCAGTTTGGTTCCCGATTATGATTTTTGTACTATCAGGATTTGAACATAGTATTGCTAATATGTTTTTTATACCTATGGGTAAATTTATAGGCGCTGGTTTTTCTTGGGGGGAAATGTGGATTAACAATATAATACCTGTTACAATAGGGAATTTAATAGGTGGCGCAATAATAGTACCAATAGTTTATTATATCTGTTATGCTAAAGATAAATAAAAAATAGATAAATCTATTTTTTAAAGGGGAGTTCCCCCTAAATAACTATCTCAAAACATATTTTGAGGTAGTTATTTTTAATAGATTATCATTACATATTATTTTTTAAAGTACCAGCTTGGTATTCGATTATGTATCATAGACTAATTTTTATATATAAGGATAATAAAAAAACTTGCATGAAGATTAAAGTAAGACTTAGCCATAACATAACGCAAATTATACTATCATACAATATTAATAAGTTTATATAATTTTCTATGTGTTATAAAAAATATTAATAAGATATATATTTATAATAGATTATATTAATTAGGAATCTATTGATATTTTATTTTGTTTTTATTATGATGATTAAGAGAATATAATTTGGAGGCGAAAAAATGATATATTTAGATAATGCAGCTACATCATTTCCAAAGCCAAAACAGGTATATGACACTATTATGGAAGCAATGACTGAATATGGAGCCAATCCTGGTAGATCTGGACATAAATTAGCTTTGAAAGCTGGTAGAGGTATATATGAAGCAAGAGAAACAATAGCAGAGTTTTTTAGAGTTAAAGATCCTATGAATATTATTTTTACACACAATGCCACTGATAGCTTAAATCTTGCTATCAAAGGTATATTAAAAAGTGGCGATCATGTCATAACAACCAGTATGGAACATAATTCTGTATTAAGACCATTAATGGCATTAAAGAATAAAAACATTGAAGTAACAATTATTGACTGTGATGAGCAAGGACTCATAGATTTGAAAGATATTGAAAAGAGTATAAAAAAGAATACTAAAATGGTAATAACAACACATGCTTCGAATGTAACAGGAAGTATTATGCCGATTTATAATATAGGCAATATAGCTAAGAAGCATGGAATATTATATATGGTAGATGCAGCCCAAACGGCAGGTGTTTATGATATAGATGTTAACAAAAATATTGATTTATTAGCCTTTCCAGGACATAAAAGTTTGCTTGGACCTCAGGGCACAGGAGGATTATTTATAAGAGAAGGTTTAGAACTTGTTCAATTGAAAGAAGGAGGAACAGGAAGTAAATCACATGAATTGATTCAACCTTTAATATTACCGGACAGATATGAAAGCGGAACACCAAATGCACCTGGAATAATAGGATTAGGGGCAGGAGTTAAATATATTATGAATGAGGGAATAGAAAATATAAGGAATCATGAGGTAGAGTTAACAGAACATTTTATTAAAGAACTTTTAAAAATAGATGAAGTTATGATTTATGGACCTAAGAACATTGAAAAACATGCGCCTGTAGTATCTATTAATATAGAAAATCAAGACTCATCAGAAGTTAGTTATTTACTAGATAGTATGTATAATATATGTACTAGGCCTGGATTACATTGTGCACCACTTGCACATAAAACAATCGGTACTTTTGAGCAAGGAGTTGTTAGATTTAGCTTAGGATTATTTAATACACACGAAGAAATTGACGAAACAGTAAAAGCTATAAGGGCTATAATAAAAGAATTATAACAAGGCACAAGAGTCTCCTGCCTTGTTGAAACGGTGTGTTGCAATTACTACGTAATTGCTTCCGTTGTTTTAAGATAAAAAAATCTTTTATAGGTATATATTTCTTGATAAGAGTAGGCAAATATTATATAGTTAATAAGGTATATAATATTAAATAAAGGAGATACAATATGGACGGTATAATAAAATTCATACAAAATAACAATGACATTATTTTATTAGCTCTTATCATGATTAGTATTGTTCTATTATTTCTAAATTGTTATAATCAAATACGTATTTCTAAATTGAAAAAAAAATACAATATATTACTCAGTGGTGTTGACAGTATAAATTTAGAAGATATGTTATTCGAACATTTAGAAGAAGTAAAGAATGTAAAAGAACAATTGAGGAATGTAGACAAAACATGCAATAATTTAGATAAGAGACTTAAATTAACTCTTCAAAATACAGGTATGATTAGATATAATGCTTTTGATGATATGGGTAGCGATTTAAGTTTTTCATTAGCCTTATTAGATGATAACCTAGATGGTGTAGTTATTTCAAGCTTATACGGTAGAGATGGATGCAGTATGTATGGTAAGCCAATAAAAAATTGTAAGACTAAATATACCTTATCTAAAGAAGAATTAGAAGCTATAAAAATTGCTGTGAATAATAGAGACATGCGATAAAAAGAATATGGATAAAATACACCCCTAATGATAATAATATTTTATATATCTATTGGGGGTGTATTTATTGACACAAAAAATATTAATACAAAATGGATTAGATGAAATAAAGTTAAGTTTAGAAAAAATAGGATATGACATTGTAACAACAGATTTAAATGAAAGATATGATGTATTTATTTATAAAGCGGATGGCTATGATATTGACTATTATAATCAAATAACAAGTTTAACTAATGATAACAATGAAAATGTTTTACTTGTAAATGCTAAAGGTAAAACTATACAAGAAATAGACTATATTATTAAGCATAAAACTTATAGTTCATTATTTTAGTTTTTATAATAATACCGAAGGATTATATATCTTCTTCAAAATTCTTGATGCATTTTTTAGAAAATTTCCAAATAGCATTTTTTAATGAGGAGGATATTATATCAGCCATTTTTACAACTGTATTTAATCTAGTGTTTTGTAAAATTGTATATTCCATAAAACCATCTATATTTACAACACCTGTTATATTAATATTACCTATTTCAGGTAGCGTTTTTTTAACACCAGCGCCAGGTCGTAAAGGTCCATAATTAAGAGATATGTAACCAATTCTTTCATATCTACCAAGACATGCATCTACTGCAATTATAAACGGATTATCAAAATTTTGATCAATGTAGTGTATTGTTTCTTCTAAATTCTTAGCATGCACAGGTTTTTCTAATGTACCCAGTACAACAAGATTATTTAATGGATATTTTAATAAATTATATCCAACTATGGGTCCTAAACTATCACCGGTAGACCTATCGCTTCCAATACATAAAATTAATAAATCTGTATAAGTATCATTAAAAAGATGGCATAAATTTTCAAATAAAATAGTACTAAACTTAAGTTTAGCATTATTTGAATTTGAATCAACACTTGATTTTATAGTTCCAAAGGGTAGTTTCATATTGTCCTCCTTAAATAAAGTAATAAATTTCTACTCCATGAATTTTAATAGAAATTTGTTTGAGGATAAAATATTTGTTTTCATTATATTAATAAGATTATTTCCATAACAAATTAATTTATTCAAAATTATGATTATGATATAAAAACTAGTTATTTAATATATTTTTATGCATTTAGTAATTAGATTATTATATACAAGACAATATAATAATTAATAATTTCGAAGCATAGTTAAAAATAAAATCCCACTAATTCTTTATAAATAAGTATATTTACACGTTTATATAAGTTGAGGGTAAGTTATTTGCTATGTGGAGAAAAAAAAAGAACAAAAACTATTGACGGAATACAGAATTCATGATACTATATATGAGCTGACAAAAACAGCAAAGAAAAAATAAGTCTTGACAAAATATCTGTTAGATGATATTATAGAGAAGGTCG
>NZ_LOHE01000082.1 GCF_001559865.1 Abyssisolibacter fermentans | reverse complement strand
AAGAAAGAATAGCTAGTGAAGAAGAAGGGATAGCTAGTGAAGAAGAAAGAATAGCTAGTGAAGAAGAAGGGATAGCTAGTGAAGAAGAAAGAATAGCTAGTGAAGAAGAAGGGATAGCTAGTGAAGAAGAAGGAGTAGCTAGTGAAGAAGAGGGAATAGCTAGTGAAGAAGAAAGAATAGCTAGTGAAGAAGAAGGAATAGCTAGTGAAGAAGAAAGAATAGCTAGTGAAGCTGAAGATGTAGTCGATGAAACTGAAATAGGTGATGCTATAGAAGGTAAATATGATAATTTACTTGATGCTCAAGTTTATTTTATGGATAATTATACCTCATTGAGTGAACAGGATGTAGTTGATTTATTATGGCCAGAAATAGAACTTAGTGATATTGAATTTGATGTAGCAAGTGGAAAATTAAAGCTGCATACAGATCTAATAGAAGATTATGATAAAGAAATAAAGGCGTATGGTTATGTGTGGTCTTATAATTACGAGGAGCCAACAGTATTAAAAAATGAAGGCTCAGTTGAAATGGGACAAGGTGAACAATTTGTAAGCTTTGAACATTTTATTGATAGTGACAGAACGGTTTATGTAAGAGCTTATACGATTTATGATGCTAATTATGTTGGATATTCTAATCAGAAACAATATTCTGTTCAAAATAAACGTATGAATACGATGATGAAAAGTTTAGCATTTGAGTTGCCTAAAGAATTAAATACAGGAAAAACATATTTTAAAGATACAGGGGATGATCTAGATAAATTAGGAATTGCAGTAGGTACTAGATGTGGATGCCTTAAAGCAAATTTAGATATTGATACATTACCAACGGAGTCAGCGTACTTAGTGTTAAGAGGTAAATTTGGAGGCTTTGCAGAGTTAAGCTTCAATGGTAACTTTTTAGGGTATATTGGTGCAAGTTTTAGTAATGAGTATTATGGTATGAAGATATCAAATAATTTTATAAAACAAGGTAAAAACACAATAGAGATGTATGTTTATGGTGTTGCTTGGGCAAAAATAGATTCAATCAGTATAGTAGTTGATGGGGGAGATGTCACAAAAGGTGAAATATCAAAATTAGGATTTGATGATTGGAGTATAAAATATGATACTAATAGTTCAAATTATTATACAGATATTTATGCCAAAACAACCACACAGAATATTAATACAATTGAGGGTCTAAAACTTGTAAGTAGTATAGGACTTTATGGGCAGAATCACTTTTCAAGTTCGGATTATTCAACATTATATGAATCTGACAAAACATACTATTCAAGAATAACACTTCCTGATGATTACGAGAAAAAGGACGAAACTGGAAATTGGCTTTTGTATTCAATGATTGTAGATGATAAAGAAGTCTTGACTGTAGAAAGTAGAGATTTTTACTATGTTGATTCTGTAGGACCAAGGAATTTCGCATTAGATTTTACTCAGGATATATATAACTATACAAATAGCAGCGTAACTATAACTGCAACTGTAGATGATTTATTTAGCAAACCTTTCAGTCATATAGTACTTCCTGATGGGAAAGAGGTTTATGACTATAAAGCAAGCTATATAGTGTCAGAAAACGATGAATATGTTTTTAAAGTTGTTGAACCAGATGGCACTGAAACTGAGTTTGTTCATAAAGTAACTAATATTGATAAAACTGACCCATTAATATCAATATTAGGAGATTCGCCTATAACACTTATTGAGGAAAGTAGCTATGTAGATATGGGTGTTACCATATCTGATAATTTATCTGGTTTTTCATCATACAATCCTACAATAGATTATAAAGGGTTGAATACCTTATGTGCAAAGCCAGGGATATATACAATTACTTACACAATAGAAGATAGGGCAGGTAACACAAATAGCACAACAAGGACAATTATTGTTAAAAATAAGCCTTTAGAAGTGATTACAGAGAATATAACTAAAAATAGTTCAGAGGTATCTCTAAAAGGTAGAATAAAGTATTATGGTGAAGAATTAATTATTGAAAAAGGTTTGGTATGGGGCTGTATAAATAATCCAACTGTTGAGAAAAATGATGGGATTCAGAGTTTAACATCAGATATTATAAATACAGAAGTGTTTGCCAAGAGTGTTCTTTTTAACACTTTAATGGATGGTGTAATGTATAATGTACGTGCATATGCAAAAACATCTAATGGTAATGTTGTATACGGACCAAATAAAACCTTTGAAGCAAATGATAAAAATTATGGAGTTTTTCAATTAAAAAATACATCTTTAGCTGTATCAAAAGGAAGTGATGTTACTTTTGATATAGAGAGATTTGGCGGAAGTGATTCGGAAGTTAAAGTTTATTATAGAACTGTAAATGGCTGCGCAACTGCAGGAACGCAATTTAATGATCATTCTGGTTATGTAACATTCGGAGATGGAGACAGTATCACTAAAAGTGTAACTATTAAGACTATAAATTACAATACTTGGGAAAAAAGCAACAGAGAGTTTTATTTTGAAATATATAAAATTGAAGGTAATGGTAATATAGGTGCAAATAAAATTGGAACAGTCAAATTTATAGATGATATAGATTCAATAGATGATATTGATAATAACAATTGGAAGGATATTTGGTCAACAGGATCGGATTATAAATCTGATAGCGATCATATATTTACTACGTCGGATGTTAAATTATCCTCTGGATATGATTACTGGAACTTCAATGCTGATAGTTTTGTTGGAAGAGGACATGGAAAACTAGTAACTAAACGTGCTGCAATAAGATTTAAACTACAAAAGTACATAAATAATTGGCAAGATGCGGACGTTATATATAAAGGGGATGATTGGCACAGTTATGAAATTGATGACTTTTATACAAGCAGTAATGGTAAAGATATTAAAAATGCAAACAAAGTGAGACTTGTAATAGGTGTATGCGAAGCTGGAGGATGGAATGATAATGCAGAAATAGATAATCCTCTCATAGAAATAAAGATAAATGATTCGACTGATCCTTTTATAAAATCTTTTCATACAATAAACGGAAACTATGCAGAAGGGGATACTGTATATATACCAATCAAATTTAGTGAAATAGTTAATGTATCGGATTTAACAACATTGAACATAAATCTAAAACTATATGATATAGATGGAAGCGAGTCAATTCAGAAAGCAGCATATGTTACAGGAAATAATACAGACACTCTTGTATTTAAATTTATTGTGCCAGAAAACAAGTATAATACAAAACTTGAATTTTCAGAAACAAAGTTTGATAATCCGGGCATTATAAAAGACCTTGCAGGTAATGCTTTTGATGGCTCTGCAGCTACTATTATTAATACAGAAGTAAAAATAGCTTCTACTTGCCATGATGTAAATTTTGCTCCAAATGGAGACAGTACAGCAAGTACAAGCCATAGTACAGAGGTTACAGTATCAAAAAAAGAAACTGGCCCTGCTACAATTATTAAAAGAGAATATTTATGGGCTAATGATACAAACACTAAGATACAAGGGTTTAAAAGCTTTAATAGTGGAGATGAAATTACTATAGAAGGTGCAACAGGAAAGTATTATTTACATATAAGAACTAAAGATGACTATGGAAATGAAACATACACTGTCTCAAATGCTTTTATATTAAATAATACAGAGCCTACATTTTTATTATCAACAAACACAGAGGAATGGACGAAAAACGATATAACCATAACATTAGGTAATATTCCTCAAGGTGTATCTATGTTTAAACGACAATATAAAGAGGGATTTTTCGGTATAGAAGATTTTGATACAGGAAAAGATTTTGTTGGTAATAGTTTTACTGTAAGCCAAAATGGGATATATACAGTCTACCTCGAAACAGAAACAGGTAAAAAGTATATAAATTCTATTGATGTTAAGAATATCGATAGAGATTTACCAGAGATAGTAATACTAACTGATGGATCAGAGGGGAATATATACTATAATGCAAGTACAGAAGTTACAGCATCAGATAAAGGAAACTCACAACTGAATGTATTACAATACGATTGGACAAATAATTCATCAGTACCAACAACGGGATGGATAAATTTTAAATCTGGTGACAAACTAGAGAAAAATACTTCAGGTACATGGTATCTTCATGTAAAAGCTATTGATAATGCAGGTAATGAAAGATATGTTTGTTCAAATGCATTTATAGTTGATAATAATGGACCAACAATAAATATTACAGGTACAAATCCTGATAATTGGACAAATGAATCAGTAACAATAAATATTAATGCTGAAAAAGATAATCTGAAACACGTTATGATGCCGGATTTAACAACAGTAGAAGCTGTTAAATCAGTTGTAAACACCACTTATACAGTGTCAAAAAATGGATATTATACATTTGTTGCTGTAGATGAATCAGGTAATACGGCAGAGGCTAGTATTAATATTACAAGAATAGATACTGACGCACCTAATGTTACTGTTTTAAAATCCCAAGAGGATTGGACAAACAGCAATATAGTATTGACTATTTCAGCAGATGATGATGCATCAGTTATACATGATGCTAATGGAGATATAATGGAGTATAGCGGTGTAGGTGGTATAAAAATAAAAACACCTGATAGTGAAACATTTGAAGATTACACATCACCATATACCTATACTGTAAGCTCTAATGGTTTATATAAGGTATCTGTTGTGGATAGCCTTGGAAATGCTACAACAAGAAATATAAATATCTCTAATATTGATAAAACTCCACCTTTTGTAGAAGCAGATAATACAGACTATGGAGCAAAAAACAATCCAATTAGTGTTAGTCTTTTTTATCGTGATAAGGAAATGGGCATAGTACGAAGTAAAGAATATAAGATTACCAATAATATTTCTATACCTTCTACGTATGATGTATATGATGGTAAGCCAATAATTCTAAGTAATGAGGGTACATATTATATACATTATATAGCTGTTGATGGAGTAAATAACACTGTAACAGGATATTTTGGACCATATACGATTGATTCGTCTATCCCAAGTATAACATTACAGGCTGATAAAGCAGGAATATATAAAAAATCACATTCAGCTAAAATATTAGTTGATTTCAATGGTTTAAGCGAAGGAGATATTAAATATCAATGGACAAGTAGTGCACAGATACCAATAGATAATTGGAATAATTCAGTTGATAATTATGGTACTATAACAAAATCAGGAGTAAACGGAGATTATTATCTGCACATAAAGGTAAGTTCAGGAGTTTCAAATTACTATGCATCAAGGCTATTTAAGTTTGATAATACACCACCTGTTATAACTGTAAAGGGAAATAATCCATTTGTTTTACCGTATGGAGATAGTTACGTGGAAAAAGGAGTGGAATATAGTGACACATATGACTTGTGGCCAGAATATACTCCACCAAATTTAAATATAATAAAAAATAAAGTTTTAGGGACATACATGCTTAATTATATAGTAATAGATAAAGCTGGTAATTCAACAACTATCTCACGAGCGGTTAATGTTGAAGATGTAGTATCACCGGTTATTTCCGCTGTAAATTATAAGATTGACGAAGATAACATTCTGAGTTTTAGTAGTGCGGATTTTGTGGATTCATATACTGATGATTTAACCAAGCTCTCAAAATTAAAGATATTAAGCTTACCTATAACTGGTAGTTTGAAGCTTGGAGATAGCGATATGTCAATTAATCAGATTATAGATATTACAGATATTGACAACATTACATATAGAGCAGAAAAAAATTGGAATGGAAATATATCATTTGATTATAGTGTTTTTGATACCTATAATAATGAGTCTAATAGGAGTGTAGTAAATATTTTAGTAAATCAGGTAAATGATATTCCAATGGCAAATAAGGATATAGCAATTACAGATGAAGATAATAGTGTAACCTTTAATGTAATAAATAATGATTTCGATATAGAAACGGATTCAGTCAATTTAGTGGTTCAAGCTGTTACTCAGGGACAGCATGGAACAGTACTAAACAATAACGACGGAACTCTAACATATACTCCCGATAAAAATTGGCATGGAATAGATTCGTTTACATATACAATTAAAGACAGTGATAATGGGATTGGTTCAGGAACGGTTGATATAACAGTCAATCCAGTTAATGATTTACCGACCTTACCGACTACAATAAGTGTTAGTGGAGCATCACCATATAAAGTGAATGAAAATATTACTATATCATGGGATGGAGCAGGTGATGCTGATGGAGATATATTGGTATATGAGCTTGATTATTTTGATGGTTTAAACTGGAATAGCATTGAAACAAATATTGCAGAAACAACAAAAAGCTTTACTATGCCGAGTATTGATACAAAATTTGCAAAACTAAGAATAAGAACTTATGATAAAAAAGAATGGTCTTTAGATTATTTAGAAAGTAGTATATTTGAAATAGATAGTACAAAACCACATTTAAAATTATCAACAAATTATAGCGATTGGATTAATGCTGATATTACAGTTAACTTTTCATCTGAGGATAATGGTGGTTCAGGAATAGCAGATACTGAGTATAGTTATGCAAAATTATTATCTGAGGATAACTGGTCAGATTGGACAGCTTATACATCAGGTAATTCTTTTAAGTTTACTAATGATGGTGTATATAAACTAAAGGTAAGAACAATAGATAATGCAGGAAATATAAATGAAGACAGTGGAGAATATAAAATAGATAAAACACTACCAGAAGCTTTTGTACCTAATATACTCAATATTAGTAGTACAGAAATAGAAATATTCGGAACTACTAGAGACAGTACAGCAAATAGTACATTAGTATCAGGTTCTGAGGAAATAGTCTATGACTATAGTATAGATGGTGTATATTGTGGAGTTTTTGAAGCTGATGGGATATATACATTTAAAGGGTTAACTCCTAATAAGGAATATACATTCAAAATGAAAGCAAAGGATAAAGCAGGTAATGAAATAGAGACAGTTGAGGTTAAGCAAAGTACAAAGAAAATTGTTTCAAACAATGCGAATAAATTAGTTAAGATAGATGTAAATGATAAAGAAATTAATTATATAGGAAAAGTAACAGTAGATAATGGTGATGGAGAAAACAAATTAAATGTTTCTCTTGATAGCAATAAGCTTATTAAAATATTTGAAAATACTAAACTCGATAATACTGAAGCTAATACAGTAAGTGTTGAAACAGGAGAAAATTATGATATTATTGTAGATGGGTTAGATGGTTTTGATGTTAAGCAAATGGAGGATAAGAGTGTGAAGTTAGAAATCAAAAATCAAAATGCTTCTTATACTTTACCTGCTAAACAAATAAATATAGATTCTATAGCAGAAACATTTGGTGAAAAAATTAAACTAAAGGATATAAAGGTTCAAATTGAAATATCAAAACTAAAGGTAGAAGAAATAAAGAAGATTAAAAATGCTATAAAAGAAGAGGAATATGAACTTGTTGTCAGCTCTGTTAATTTTGAAATACAGTGTTCATATAATAATAAAACAGTAAATGTAACAAAATTTAATGAGTATGTTGAAAGGTCTATAACCATACCAGAAAATGTAGACTATAAAAAAATAACAACAGGTGTAGTTGTCAATGAAGATGGAACGATATATCATGTACCTACAAAAGTAGTAGAAATTAACGGAAAATACTATGCACATATAAATAGTTTGACAAATAGTTGCTATGTGCTGATATGGAACACACTTGAATTTACAGATGTAAGTAAACAAGTAGAAAGAGATATGCTTAATGATATGGGAGCAAGATTAATAGTTAGTGGAGTAGGAAATGATTTGTTTGAGCCTGATAGAGATATTACACGTGCAGAATTTATAGCTATAGTAATTAAAGCATTAGGATTAAATCCAGATAGTTTAGATAATCCATTTGAAGATGTTAAAGATAGTGATTGGTATTGTAAATACCTAGCTACTGCCTATGAGTACAAAATTATATCTGGATATACAAATGGAAAGTTTAAACCTATGGACAAGATTAGTAGAGAAGAAGCTTTTTCAATTATAGCCAGAGCTATGGAAGTAACAGGTTTGAAAATAGAAATAACAGAAGGAGAAGTAGAAAAACTATTTGAACAGTATAGTGATAAAAATAAAGTAGAAAATTGGGTTAAAAACTACATTGCAGAATGTATTAAAGCAAAAATTATTTCATTTGAACACATGGATAAAATATCGCCTAAAGATTCTATTACAAGGGCAGAATGTGTATTAATGATAAGAACATTGCTTGAAAAGTCTGATTTGATATGAGTTAGATAGTACAATTTCAAGATAATGAAAATAAATACAATAATAGTACAAATAATCAATAGAAGTTTGAAATAATAATGTGGAGGAATTAAATGAGCAAAAAATATACTCAAGCAGAACTCAAGAATGCATTAGATTTAATAGAACAAGGTTACTCATTTTCAGAGGTTTCAGAAGAGACGCAATTAAATAAAAGTATTTTGGCAAGAGAAATGAGAAAAAGAAAAAATTTAAAAGCTAAGAATCACATAGAAGAATACAGAAAATCTTTAGCAAAAGAGAATGATAAAACTTTTGACGAGTACAGAAAACATAATGACTGGCAGCATAATAAAAGGTAAAATATAAATTGTGATAACGTAGTTAATCTTTTGGAGGGTTAGGTTGATTTAGTAAGTCAGGTAAAAAAATTATTAGCAAGAACTTTAAACCATGAAATTGTAATATATTTCATGGTTTAATTTTTGATAAATGTAGAAATTTATAATTAATGAAATGTTTATAAGGTGCTGAGAAGCACTACCAGAAACTGACTGAAAGGCTTTTAAAGTTTCTGTGTGTTAATTATGATATAATAAAAAACAAATTAATTGTTTCTAATTTGTTTCTTTTCAGAGCCTTAATCAGAGAGTGAAACACCTGATTTCGTGCTCAACGTAGCTTATCTGAAGTATGAAGCTAAGGATTTCTTTGAATTAAAAACTGACTCTGTTCAAACAGAAACTTATTTTTCTCATATCCCTAAACGCTTTTTGAAAAACTGTATAAATTACTTGAATTTCTGAAATGAAAGGAGCTTATTATATGACAAATGACAAAAATATAATAGAAATTGATAACGAGCTAAAGCAAGAGATTTCAAATATATCTCAAAATTTAGGGTTAAGTGTTAATGACTTTATAAATAAATTAGTGACTAGTTACAAATCTCAAATAAATGAAAAAAAATTAATAGCTGCACTAGATGATGAGAAGAATAGAGTATTAGCTCTAGATGATATCAGCAACTCATTATATGACGGTTTGTATATTGCAGATGGTAATGGGGTTACTATTGATATAAATAAAGCATTTACAAGAATAACTGGAATAAGTAAGGAACAAGTAATTGGACAGCATTTGCAGACATTAATTGATAGAAAGTTTTTTTCAAATAGTGTTACTTTAATGGTATTAGAGCAAAAAAAACAGGTAAGTACCCTATGTACAATTATTCATAATAATAAAAAAGTTTTACTTACAGGTAATCCAATTTTTAATGAAAAGGGTGAAATAACACTAGTAATAACCAATGTAAGAGATATTACAGAGCTAATTAACTTGAAACAAAGGCTTGAAGCTTCAGAAGAGATAAGCAAAAAATATCATCAAGAATTAGAGCTATTAAGAAATCAGCAAATTAGAAAAAGTGAGTTAATAGGAGATAGTTTCAGCATGAGACAGCTTAAAGAATTAATACACAGAATAGCTGGAGTAGATGCTACTGTCCTCATTACTGGTGAAACTGGGGTAGGTAAAGAAGTGGTGGCTCGAGAAATATATATAAATAGTCATAGAAAAAAAGGTCCTTTTATTAAAGTGAATTGTGCCGCTATACCAGAAAATTTGTTAGAATCTGAACTTTTTGGTTACGAAAAAGGAGCGTTTACAGGAGCTCTTAATAAAGCCAAACTAGGGATGTTTGAATTATCAAATTCTGGTATTATACTATTGGATGAAATCGGTGATTTGCCTATAAAGCTGCAATCAAAACTATTGCGTGTACTGCAAGATAAAGAAGTAACACGTATTGGTGGAACTAAGCCTATTAAACTAGATACAAGAGTTATTGCTGCTACAAATCGAAATCTACAGGAAGAAGTTAAAAAAGGAAAATTCAGAGAAGATTTATTTTATAGATTAAATGTAATACCTATTCAAATTCCCCCATTGCGCTCTAGAAAAGAAGATATTCCTTTGTTAGTTCGTAAATTTATAGATTTTTATAATAAAAAATACAATAGAGATAAGCAAATTGATTTATCTGCTTTGGAAATATTCGATAAATATAACTGGCCAGGAAATGTTAGAGAACTAGAAAATTACATTGAAAGATTAGTCGTTACTATTAAAGATAAAATAATTATTAAGAAACATTTATTAAATATATTTGATAAAAGCGCTGTGGTTTCTTTTTATTTAGAAGAAAACACTTTAACACTTAAAGAAGCTGTTGATTCTTTTGAGAAACAATTAATAAAAAAAGTATTAAAAAAGCATAAAAGTACAAGAGAGGCTGCTAAAGTATTAGGAGTTAGCCAACCAACAATAGTAAGAAAGGTAAAAAGTTTGGGAATAGAAACAAAGTGATACAAAAATGTATCATAAGCGATACATTTTTGTATCTACAAAACATATTGTAATTTCAGAATCTTCTGTACGTTTTATATCATTAGCGATACATATATGTATCGCTTTTTTTTTATACATAATTTTAAGCTTGTGATTTCAACGCTTTCAGAGTTGGCATATTTATTGCGTTTAAGTTAATAGTATAGATCTAAAAGATTAAACAAATTATAAGTATAACACATTTATGAGGAGGGCAAAAATAATGAAAGAAGTTGTTATAGCGAGCGCAGTAAGAACACCTATAGGAAGTTTTAATGGAGCATTATTAAATATTTCTCCAGTAAAGTTGGGAACAGTTGTTATTAAAGAAGCATTAAAAAGAGCTAATATTGACGCTTCAAAAATTGATGAGGTTTTCATGGGATGTATTTTACAAGCAGGGCATGGTCAGGGAGTAGCTAGACAATCAGCAATAAATGCAGGAATACCAGTAGAAACTCCTGCAACTACTATTAATATGCTTTGTGGGTCTGGACTTAAGTCAGTATCATGGGCAGTTCAGTCTATTTTGCTTGGTGATAACGATATTGTAGTGGCTGGTGGAGTTGAAAATATGAGCCAAGCTCCTTACGTTTTGGATAAGGCAAGATGGGGTCATAGGATGGGACATGGTAAAATAGTTGACACAATGATCAAAGATGCTTTAACTGATGCTTTTAATGATTATCACATGGGTGTTACAGCAGAAAATATTGCAGACCAGTGGAAAATAAGTAGAGAAGAACAAGATGAATTTGCACTTCAAAGTCAAATAAGGGCTTCTAAAGCAAGAGCAGAGGGTAAATTTGATGATGAGATTGTACCTGTTGAAATACCACAGAGAAAAGGAAATCCAATTATATTTGATAAAGATGAATATATTAAAGAAAACTCTAACATAGAAAAATTAGGAAAATTAAGACCTGCATTTAAAAAAGACGGAACAGTTACTGCGGGAAATGCTTCTGGAATTAATGATGGAGCTGCTGCCTTAGTTATAATGAGTAAGGAAAAAGCTGATTTGTTAGGAATTGAACCTTTAGCAACAATTGTTTCTTATGCATCAGCAGGAGTTGATCCAAGCATAATGGGTACTGGACCAATACCAGCATCTAGAAAAGCATTAGAAAAAGCAGGATTAAAGGTAGAAGATTTAGATTTAATCGAAGCCAATGAAGCATTTGCAGCACAGTCTATAGCCGTTGTTAAAGAATTAGGTTTGGATAAGGAAAACGTTAACGTAAACGGAGGTGCTATAGCTTTAGGTCATCCAGTTGGAGCAAGCGGTGCAAGAATTTTGATTACATTAGTGCATGAAATGATTAAAAGAGAGTCAAAATATGGTTTAGCAACGTTATGTATAGGTGGAGGAATGGGAGAAGCTGTCATTGTTAAGAGGTAATAATTTTACAATAAAAATAAAAGGGAGGTATATCCAGTGAAAAAACATATATCTATTGAAGAAGCTGTCAGCAAAATAAAAGATGGTATGACAGTAATGATAGGTGGGTTTTTGGGAATAGGTAACCCTCATAAAATCATTGATGCTTTAGTAGAAAAAGGAGTTAAAAATTTAACTTTGATTTCTAATGATACGGCTACACCAGATATTGGTATAGGTAAGCTCATAGTAAATAAACAAGTAAAAAAAATTATTACTTCTCACATAGGTACTAACAAAGAAACAGGCAGACAATTGAATGAGGGAGAAACAGAAGTAGTATTAGTACCACAGGGAACCTTGGCAGAACAAATTAGAAATGGAGGGGCTGGTTTAGGAGGTTTTTTGACACCAGTTGGCTTAGGAACTGAAGTAGAAAAAGGTAAACAAAAGATAGATATAGATGGAAAAGTATACATTTTAGAAACACCTTTAAGAGCAGATGTTGCTTTAATAGCAGGCTCAAAAGTTGATAAAAAGGGTAATATATACTATAACAAATCAACAAGAAACTTCAACCCTCTAATGGCAAGTGCTGCTGATATTGTAATAGTTGAAGCAGAAAATATTGTAGAGGTTGGAAAAATAGATCCAAATAATGTAATGACTCCAAGTATATTTGTAGATTATATTGTAGGAGGTGAATAGTAATGGATAAGGCTCAGGTTAAAGAAATAATAGCTAAAAGGGTTGCTAAGGAACTAAAAGATGGGGATGTTGTGAATCTAGGTATAGGATTACCAACAATGGTTGCTAATTATATACCAGAAGGTATTGATATTATACTCCAATCAGAAAATGGATTTGTAGGTCTTGGACCTTCTCCAGAAGAAGAAAATGTGGATAAAGACCTAACAAATGCTGGAGGACAGCCAGTTACAATCCACCAAGGAGGAGCATTCTTTGACAGTGCTGTTTCTTTCGGAATTATAAGAGGCGGTCATGTAGACGTTACAGTTTTAGGTGCTCTGCAAGTAGATGAAAAAGGAAATCTTGCTAATTGGATGATACCAGGAAAATTAGTACCAGGTATGGGAGGTGCTATGGATTTAGTTGTAGGTGCTAAGAAGGTTATTATAGCTATGACTCATACAGCTAAAGGTAAACCTAAAATTTTGAAAGAGTGTACACTTCCACTTACTGCAGTTGGACAAATTTCTCTTATAATAACAGAAATGGGAGTATTAGAAGTAACCGAAGAAGGATTAGTTTTAAAAGAAATAGGATCCGAATTTACTATTGAAGATATCAAAGCAGCTACTGAAGCTGAAATAATAATAGCTGAAGATTTAAAACAGATGGATGTATAAACAAAAAATTGATTCTCTAGGTGATAATTTATAAATAATTTAATTAAAACTTCTAACCACAATAAAAGGAGGAATTTCATGTTTAAAAAATTCACAAACGCCTGTGTTGCAATGGTTCAAAAATATTTACCAGATCCATTTCTATTTGCAATAATTCTAACATTAGTTGTATTTGCTACTGGTATGATATTTACTGGGCAAGGTCCTATGGCAATGATACTTCATTGGAGTGGTGGTTTTTGGAAATTACTAGCTTTTTCTATGCAGATGGCTTTGGTTTTAGTCACAGGTTATACTCTTGCTAATGCTCCTATTATTAAAAAATACCTAAAAAAGCTGGCAAGTATACCAAAGACTCCAGGGCAAGCTATAATAGCTGTAACTATTGTAGAAGCAGCAGCTGCATGGATTAACTGGGGATTTGGACTAGTAATAGGTGCTTTGTATGCAAAAGAATTAGCAAAGCAAGTAAAAAAAGTTGATTATAGATTACTAATAGCAGCTGGTTATTCAGGATTCATAGTATGGCATTCGGGAATTTCTGGTTCCATTCCACTAAAACTAGCATCAGGCGGAGCAGATTTGGCAAAAGTAACAAATGGTGCTGTAGTTGATGCAATATCTACAAACTCTACAATATTTTCACCTTTCAATTTAATAATTTTTGGAATTATATTATTTACTTTACCATTAGTTAATAGAGCTATGCATCCAAAGGAAGATGAAGTTATAACTATTGATCCCAAATTACTACAAGATGAAGAAGAAAAAGTGCTTCCTGTATCTAAAATGACTCCAGCAGATAAATTAGAAAATAGCCCTATATTATCAATGATTATAGGAATTATGGGATTATCATATGTAGTTTACTATTTTGTGCAAAATGGCTTCAAATTAAACTTAAATATTGTTAACTTTATGTTCTTATTTGCAGGAATTATACTTCATGGTACTCCAAGAAGATTTCTTGATGCAATATCAGCTGCAGCAAAAGGAACAGCTGGTATAATTCTTCAATTCCCGTTCTATGCTGGTTTGATGGGAATGATGACAGGGGTAAGTGCTACTACAGGTCTTTCACTCGCAGGTGTTATTTCAACTACATTTGTAAATATTTCAAGCGCAACAACTTTTCCACTATTTTCATTTTTGAGTGCAGGTATTGTAAATTTCTTTGTACCTTCAGGCGGAGGGCAGTGGGCTGTTCAGGCACCAATAATGATGCCTGCAGGGGCAGAACTTGGAGTTCCAGCTGCCAAAACAGCCATGTCTATTGCATGGGGAGATGCTTGGACTAACTTAATTCAACCTTTCTGGGCTTTGCCAGCATTGGGTATAGCGGGACTCGGAGCAAGAGATATAATGGGATTTTGTGTTATAGCTTTACTTTATTCAGGTGCTGTTATATCTTTAGGATTAATGTTTTTATAACTAGTTTAAGAAATAATGTTTTAAATTTAAATAAAGAATTATCTGCGTTTCGATCCGATATAATGATTATTAGGTTCATAAAGCAATAGAAGTAAACTATGTAAGGGACATTTTGTCTCTCAACATACTTGACATAATAATATAATATAGCGAAGAACGGTCAAAATGCTGGATAACGTTTACCTAAAAGAGAGCTAAAAGTATGATTTGGCTCTCTTTTTCTGTAGATATAAAGACTATAAGGCAGTAATTTTTTTGATAGAATAATTTATTTAAACTTAAAAAGGTGATATTATTGTAGTGATAATAGAAAAAGACATGAAGGATTGTAATATGTATAAATTAATAATTATGGAGGAAAAGCATGAGTAATTATATGAATATAGTTAATTTTATTAAAGATATTGATTATAAGCTTAAGGACAATCAATACTGCAATGGAGTTGATTTGCAAACAGATGTATATAAAATAAGCGAATTTGTATGGAAAGATGTTTATAAAACAGATAAACCAGATTTGAATAATATGTGTAAGATACATGAATATTTAATAGATGAAGTTTGCAAGATACATAAATCAGAAGAAAATTGTTTTAATAATAAACGATTAAAAGAAAATTTGAATATTAAAAAAATAAATAACCAGATTAAAGATGGGAAAAGGGCATCTAATATTTATTTGTTTAACAATTATGACTATGATTATTATTTTATTGGAGATTTACATTCTGATGATTTTAGTCTAAAAAGAATAATATCTCAATGTAGTTTTTTTGATAATATTATAAAAGAAAATAAAATTAGATTAATATTTCTTGGGGATTATGTTGATAGAGGAAAGTCACATTTTAAATTATTGGAGAATATATTAATTTTAAAATATCTTTTTCCTGAAAATATTTATTTGTTAAGAGGAAACCACGACGGAGGTTTTATAAAGGATGAAAAGGTTAAATTATGTGTAGGAATAGGAAAAGAAGAAAATGAAAATGACTATTTTCTTATGTACATATATAATTTATCAAAGGTTAATAGTACCTTTAATCTTAAGATGGTAGCAAAATACTTAGAATTTTTTGGTAGTCTGTGCAATATAGCATTTATTAATCACAAGTATATTTCTATATTAGGTGTACATGGTGGTATACCTAGAGCTAAAAAAGATGATAAAAGTTTTTATAATTATATAAACTGTATATCTGATCTTACAGATGAAAGTATAGTAGATAATAAAAATAAATCCATAGTTCATAATATGCTTTGGAGTGATCCGCATGATAATCAAGAAGACCTTAGAGAAAATTCTGGAAGATTCATATTTACACATGAGCAATTTAAAGAATTCAGGAATATTATAGGATTTGATGTTCTTATAAGAGGACATGAAGCAGAGAGAGATGGGTACAAGAGGTTTTTTAATGATAGATTATATACCATATTTTCAAGTGGAATGATACTTAAAGATACTAATAATATTAATGATGTAACAGCATACTATGATGTAGCTCCCAAAATAATTAGAATAAACAAAAATGGTGAAATTGAGGTAATATCAGTAATATAATAGTACGCTTTATTGTTAGGATACTTACATGCTATAGTTGAATACATGTTTAATATCCTAAAGAAAATTAGTATATGAACAATTTACATAACTATAAAATGATGATAAAATCCCAACTGCCAATTATTTGGATTAGTTTGGGATATTTTTTTGTTCAAATTTCAGAAAAACGGCAGGAATTGTGTCATATTTTGTTGTATTTAATCAGTAAAATGTTATAAATTGCAGAATAATGCAAACCACAAATTCTACCAGTGACATGGCACAAATATTGCACAAATTTTAGTGAGAGGTGATGAAATGAAAGACCGTCTAATTAAGTTAATTGAATCTGAAAATAATAAAAAACCTTATACTGATGATCAATTAGCTGGGATGTTAGGTATAAGAAGAGATGTTGTTACAGTTTTAAGGAGTGAATTAAATATTTTGAATTCTAGGGAGAGATGCAAACCTTTTCTAGCTAAGGAACTAAAAAATATTATTGCTGAAAAACCTGAAATATCAAACCGAGAACTTACAAGGATCATAAAAAATAGAGGTTTTGATGTTTCAAGGTATCTTGTATCCCAGTTAAGCAAAGAAATTAAAGAAGAAATTATTTACACTAAATCTTCGGATGATATAAATGTTGCAAATACTACAAATGTACAAAATTCACTGAATAGACAGCATATAAAAACATCAGCCTTTGAAAGGATTATTGGCTTTGATAGTAGTTTGAAGCCTCAAATTCAGCAGGCAAAAGCAGCAATATTGTATCCTCCACATGGCCTTCACACTTTAATACTGGGTTCTACAGGAGTAGGAAAAAGTAACTTAGCTGAAGCTATGTATGATTATGCCTTAGAAATAGGTGTTCTATCACCAAAAGAACCTTTTATCATTTTTAACTGTGCGGATTATGCTGAAAATCCACAGCTTCTCTTATCACAGCTTTTTGGGCATGTAAAAGGGGCTTATACAGGAGCTGAAATGGTAAAAGAAGGATTAGTTGAAAAAGCTAATGGAGGAATACTTTTTTTAGACGAAGTTCATCGCTTGCCTCCTGAAGGTCAGGAACAATTATATTTCTTAATGGATAGAGGAAAATTCAGACGTATGGGTGAGACAGAAAGTGAGCGTACAGCTCAAGTTCTAATCATTGCTGCAACTACAGAAGACATAGAGTCATCGCTTTTATTCACTTTTAGGCGAAGGATACCTATGATTATTGAACTTTCACCTCTATTAGCGAGACCTCTAGATGAGAGATATCAAATAATAAGGAGTTTCTTTAATAAAGAATCCAACAGAATAGGGGTCAAGATAAAGGTAACTCAACAGGCTTTAAGAAACCTTTTACTATATGATTGTCAAGGGAATATTGGGCAACTCAGAAGTGATATTCAAGTTGCCTGCGCTAGGGGATTTTTAAATTATGTAGGAGATCATAAAGAATATATAGAGGTTGATTTAGTTGACTTACCAGTTCACGTAAGAAGAGGATTATTAAAAATACAAAATCGAAAACCTGAGGTTGAAAGTTTTATTGAAGCAGAATTGATAGCAAGACCTGGTCAAATAGATACGAATATGGAGTTCAAAGAAGACTTCTATACGTTGCCGCAAGAAATTTATCGATATATTGAGGAAAGATATGACGAATTAGAATTGCAAGGCTCAAGTCAGGATGTTATAAATCGGGTAATTGGCGGAGAGCTTGAAGTGAAATTTCAGCATTTAATAAAACAAGTAGGAACTAATCATCAAACTTTAGCTAGACAAGACTTGGTGGGAATAGTGGGACAAAATATAGTTGATATTGTAGAAAAGGTGACTAAAAAAATTGAAAAAAAGGTAGGAGAAATAGATAATCATCTCTTTTACTGTTTAGCAATACATTTAAGTGCAACATTTGAGAGGATTCAGCAAGGGAAACCTATAGTAAATCCCCATTTGGAAAAGATCATGAGTGAATACAAACTGGAATATAACGTGGCCAAAGAAATGGTTAAATATATTGAGGAGCAATTGGGTTACAAAATACCTCAAGATGAAATAGGATTTATTGCTATGTATCTTAGAACAGCAATGAGACCTTTGGATGTAAAACAGGGCAGGGTAGGAGTAGTTGTACTTTCTCACGGTCGTGTGGCTTTAGGGATGGCTGAAGTAGCAAATCGACTACTAGGTGTGAATTTTGCTGTAGGGATAGAAATGTCTCTAGATGAAAGACCTGAATTAACCCTTCAAAGAACAATTGATGTCGTAAATAAAATAAATGAAGGCAAAGGTGTATTGCTTCTTGTAGATTTGGGCTCATTAATAACATTTGGTGAAATCATAACTAGAAAAACTGGTATTCCTACAAAAACTGTAGGGCGTGTTGATACAGTGATGGTATTGGAAGCAGTAAGGAGGGCACTCTTACCTGATACTAATCTGGATGAAATTGTGGAAAGTATAGATAAAGACAAAGTGGGTCTTGGAAGGTTTACACCAGTATCAAAAAACAAAGACAAAAAGATAATAGTAACTCTATGTATTACTGGAGAAGGAACAGCATTAAGAATTAAAAGGCTTATTGAGAATATGATACCTGATATTCATAAAAAAGCTGAAATTATTCCCATTGGTGTTATTGGCAATGAAGAGTTATCGTCTAAAATAAGTGAAATCAAAAAGAAAGGTTCTGTTGTAGCAATTGTAGGAACTATAAATCCTAATGATAACTCTATACCATTCATATCTTTGGAAGAAATAATAAAAGGGGAAGCAGTAGAAAAATTACAAAATATAATTGGTATGGAATCAAATTTTAAAAATAATGTAAGAAAAAACTTTTTGAAATCGTCTCTAAATAAAGTGATATATGAGGAACTGATAATTGTAAAGCCAAATTGTCAAACCAAAAATGATGTATTAGATGCACTTGCCGGGCAGTTGATAAAGAAAGGTTTTGTAAAGGAAGAGTTTCTGTTTGATGTATACAAAAGAGAGCTTCTTGCCCCAACGTTAATAGATGGCATTGCTGCTCCTCATGGAGAACCTAAGAATGTGATAAAATCTGCAATTGCAATGGCTGTATTAAAGGAACCAATAGAATGGTCGCCAGGAATTGTGGTGGAAAGTGTTTTTATGATGGCATTAAAAGAAGATTCCATAGATATTATAAATGATTTTTATGGTTTAATAAAAAAATCTGACATCATGATTAATTTTAAACAATGTAGTAATTCACAAGAAGTTCAAAGTATTATATCCGAGATGTTACTACCATAACACTAAAAATGCCATAGAAGTTGGAATGTAATTTGCAATAATTTAGTGTGACAGCAGATTATGAGACATATAAATCCTATGAAATAACAAAGCACTTATAAGAAAGGAGGATTATTTATAATAATTGATTATTAAATTGTTATTTACAATAGGTAGGTATATTAAGAAAGGAGACTTATAATTTATGATCAGTCAAACAATTATGAATATTTTTAAATGGGTATTTGCACAAGGAGCTCCGATTATCGTTCCTATTTCAGTATTAATTCTTGGATTAATATTTCGTGCACCTAAAGAAAAGGTTTTTGCAGGTGCATTACGTATGGGTGTTGGCTTTACAGCTTTATTTGCCCTTGTAGGTATTATCTTTTCAGCTTTGGGACCAGCAGCGAATCAAATGGCTGCACAATTTGGACTAAGTTTTACAGTTACAGACCTTGGTTGGCCAACTCAATCAGGTATTGTATTTGCGATTCCTTGGTGTATGGCTGCTATAGCAATATTTATTCTTTTAAATTCACTTTTAGTAGCTATTGGTGTGGTAAATACACTTAATGTTGATTTCAATAACCATTGGATTTTTGTATTTTATATGGGAGCTACTTTATATACTACTGGTAGTTGGGTATTTACAATTATAGTTGGATTAATCTTTTGGTTTGTTTCTCTTAAAATGGCGGACTGGCTCTATCCTATGATAGATGCATATTATGATATGCCAATGGAAGGTATTACAATAACTCATGCTTATTCTATTCTATGGGCTCCAATTGGTTTTATGTTAGATAAATTATGGGATTCTATTCCTGTTATTCGTGATATTCAATGGGATCCTGAGAGTATAAAAGAAAAATGGGGATTCTTTGGAGAACCTGTTTTCATGGGTTGGTTAATTGGTTTATTCGTTGGTGTGATTGCATTCTTTGATTGGCCACCAACTGGTGCGCAAGTTGGTTCAGCTTTGAGTTTAGCTTTTACAGTTTCATTTTTTATGCTTCTTCTTCCAAGAGCATCAGAGCTTATTGTTGCAGGGATGGCTCCATTATCAGACGCTGTTCGTGTATTTGTAACTAAGAAAATGCCAGGTAGAGAATTCCATTTAGGTCTTGATGCTGCAGTAGTAGTAGGAGCACCTGAGCATGTGGCTATTGGTGTTTTAACTACACCTATTATATTCTTAATAGCTTTTCTACTTCCTGGGAACAAAATGATGCCTTTAGGAGATGTTGCAGGTTTGTTTATTTTCATATGTGTGTTTATTACAAACACAAATCGTGGAAATATATTCCGTGGATTACTTAACAGTGCATTAATATTAATACCAGTATCTTTCTGGATCGGTTCAGCTATGTCACCTGCTAATATGGTGATGGTACAAGGCACAGGTTTTAATCTTCCTGAAGGGGCAGGATTAATATCTTCACTTTGTGTTGGTACAACTCCATTTGGATTTGCTCTTTATAAAGTAAGTCAATTCTTTACGGGTGTCGGATGTTTAAGTGATCTTATGATCGGAGTAGGTATTCTTGTTGCATTTGCATTAATATGGTATCTAATGCGTAACAGACCTAAGGAATATGCTAAAGAGTTACTTGAAGAAGAGTATGAGGATTAATTAATATAAATATTTTTAACCCAGAGCATATTATCGGGAGTTATATGAATAATCAGGGTTAAATCAAGAGTTACTTATTATTTATAGAAGGGATTGATTAGAAAATGATAAAAAGAGGTAAATCAAAAAGTAGAAAAAGAATAATGTTAGTTTGTGGTTCAGGTATGGTATCTAGTACATTAGTACATCCAATGGTCGAAGAAATTCTAAAAGAAGGTGGCTTCCGTTTTGAAGTTATTAAAGGTGGTTTTAATGATATAAAAAATCATTCTAATATAGATTTAGTGTTAACTACTTTATCAACAAAATTACCAAAAGATGTTACTGATTTAAACATACCTACTGTAGTAGTAACTCCGTTATTTAAAGGAGATAAAGAAGCAGTGAGAGAGCAAATATATGCAGAATTAAGAAAATAGTCTATTTGATTTCTTGAATTACAATAAATCATAATGTGTGAGAGGGGGTGATGAAAATTAGCAACATAGCAATAACAGATGTTATTAAGCCAGATTTTATTCGATTAAATGTGACTGCTGCTAATCGTGATGATGCAATTTATGAGGCTGGTTACCTGTTATACCAAAACGGTATAGTTGAAAAAGGATATATTGAAGCTATGGTCAAATCATGCAACGACTTAGGACCTTATATTGTACTTGTTCCAGGTGTAGCTATACCTCATGCTCGCCCAGAAGATGGAGCTAAGGGAGTAGGTATTTCAATTATTACACTAAAAGAGGCTATAACTTTTGGAAATGAAGAGAATGACCCTGTTCATACAATTATTGCATTAGCATCAGATAATAATAAAAACCATATTGGATTATTAGGAAGTTTATCAAATTTTTTAATGGATCAAGATAAGGTAAGTAAAATGCATGATGCAAAAACAACTGAAGAGGTAATGGAGTTACTTCTAGGTGATAATTAATATAAAATGTTAAGGTAGTTATTTATTAAGGAGGAAAATTAATGAAACCTGAATTACTAGTTATGTTAGTACAAAATGATAGAACAGTAGAAAATGCAATCGAATTATTTAATGATGCAAAACATCTTCCTATTATGCATTGGGGTTTTAAAGATGTTGGTTTAGAAAAAGAAAAAATGATTGAGCTTGTAAAAGAAATGAAAGCTGCAGGAAAGACAACATATCTTGAAATTATGAGTTTTGATGAAAAAGGAGGCTTAGAAAGTGCTCAACTTGCAATAGATTGTGGTTTTGATGTAGCTATAGGCACATCTTACTCAGACTCAATAAATAACCTTCTTAAAAATTCTAGTACAAAATATTATCCTTTTACAGGAAAACTTGTAGGTTGTCCTGCAACTTTAATAGGAACTGTTGATGAAATTGTTGAACATGGAAAAATGATGCAAGCTAAGGGCGTAGATGGATTAGCTATATCTACATATCGTTTCAAAGGCAATCATAAAGAATTGATTCAAGCAATTGCAAATGAAATAGAGATTCCTGTAATATCTGCTGGAAGTATTAATTCTTTTGAACGTATTGATGAGTTGAAGCAAGCAGGTGTATGGGGAGTTACAATAGGTAGCGGTTTCTTTAAAAAGGAATTTTCACCTGAAGGTACATTCAATGAAAATATCGAAGCGGTTGTTGAATGGGTTTCTAACGAAGCTAAGTAGATATTGAAACATATTTTAAATTGTAATTTAACAAATCGATAAGAGTATAGCTTTTTGAACTATCTGGGTTAGTGACACCTGTTAAAGTAAGGTGTAAAACAATATAGAGAACAGGTAATGATAGTTGACAGCGTATTTAATTTATAGAATATTCTGACATAATGTATAATAATCAAACAACCGCTACTTTTCATGTAAAAGTGGCGGTTTGTTTTAAGCAGAGAACTCAAATTATTTGATGTGAATCGATTACTCCTAGGAACAAAGTGAGTAGGAATTTCTATCCTTTTAAAAACTAAATATTTAATTTTTATTAAGAACTTTAGATAAAGCACTACTTATGTTAGTGTTTTTTGTTTGTAATATTGAATAAACATGGTTTTAGTAATTTGGAATGGAAGCTAATATGGTATATCGTTTACTTTTATGATAAATAAGATTATAATCTATAATAGAGTATAGTAATCAACTTGTTTTTATTAAGGTTACATTATATTATTAAGAAAGAATAAGAATTAAGATAGTTATATTTTTTAAAAATTAACATAAATATTTAGGCTAAAGAGGTGAAAAAGATATGTTACTTATTTTTATGGGAGAAAGTTGTACAGGAAAATCTACTATAGCAAGTAAATTAAAAGAATTAAAAAAATTAGAGATTTTTAGTGGAAAAGATTATTTGAGATTTGCTAAAAACGAAGCTAGTGCATGGGAAGTTTTTAGTGAAAAATTGATGAAAGCATCTTTAGAAACAGATGTAACTAAATCTATTATTTACGTTGTTACAGAGAAGGATGAATTATCAAAATTAGATGGAATTAACAGCATCAATGTCAAGTTTACAGCAGATATTGATGTAATAAAATCAAGATTCTCAAAAAGGATGAAAGGTAATTTACCAAAACCAGTAGAAAAAATGATAGAAAGAAAATCTCTTGAATGGAAAGATGTTAAAGGAGATTTATATATTGATACAAGTAATGAAAATAATATAGAAGAAAATGTAAATAAGATATTGAATTTGCTCGAAGAAAAAAGATAAAACAAGGGGACGGTTCATCTGTTTGCATAAAATGTTAGTTTATCACAATACGAGTGGAACTATTAAGTCAAAATTGATGATTATAACAGTGTTGTAATTATGAGGTGAAGTAGGAATAACTAGAAACATTTTTTTATTAGTGTTATTTTTCAAGAATGATACTTTAATCAACAGCAATAAAAAATCATCTCTACTTTTTACAGGTAAATAATATAAGCAAAAAACC
>NZ_LOHE01000081.1 GCF_001559865.1 Abyssisolibacter fermentans | reverse complement strand
CATACTATTCAAAGTTATATGTATGAATAATCAGGGTAAAATTCTAATAACTGCAAATATAATTGCATGAATATGCAAAATATTTTGCAGTTATTTATTTTTTTTATTTAAATCAAATTTAATTATTCATAAATCTAGACAATATTGAATTTAATCTCAAAGAATACAAGCATTTGACTCAAGTTTGTAATTTTCTATTATATTTTCAAATCCTGAAATAATTGGCATATTAATTGCAAATATTAATAAATAAGATCACAATATAATTTATGTTAATTGTGATTTTATACTTAATAAAATTGTCAAAAATATATGGAGGTGTTTGTAATATGGAAAATATTAAGGTAATAATTTGGGGATTTGGAGCTATGGGTAGTGGTATGGCTAATATGCTTTTAAACAAAAAAGGTGTAGAAATAGTTGGTATATGTGATAGAAATAAAGCTAGAGTTAATAGAAGCATGTATGATGTTTTAGGTGTAGAAAGAGGAGATAGACCTGAGGTCATAATTAATAATGATATTGAAAAAGTTATTGGAGATAAGCATGTTGATGTTGCCATACTAGCTACTGATTCATTTACTGCTAAAGCATTTGATAAAATAAAACTTATTTTAGAAAAGAAAATAAATATTGTTTCAACTGCTGAAGAGATGGCATATCCTAAGGCACAAGAACCAGAGCTTACTAAAAAATTAGATGAAATAGCTAAGGCAAATGGTGTAACTGTACTAGGAACTGGAATTAACCCGGGATTAATAATGGATTTATTAGTAGTAGCTCTTACAGGTGCTTGTATAGATGTGGATCATATAAAAGCAGAAAGGGTTAACAGTTTATCACCATTTGGTCATGCGGTTATGGTAGAACAAGGTGTTGGAATTACAGTTGATGAATTCAATAAAGGTGTAAAAGATGGTACATTAGCAGGACATGTTGGATTTTCTGAATCAGTTGGTATGATTACAGATGCTATAGGTTGGAAACTAAGTGATAAAGTTAAACAGACAATGGCTCCAATTGTATCTAATGTTTATAGAAAGACTAAATATGTAGAAGTTCAGCCGGGTAATGTAGCAGGTTGTAATATGCTTGGTTATGGCTATGTTGACGGTGACTTAAAGGTTGAAATGGTTCATCCACAGCAAGTAGAACCACAGTTAGAAGGAACAGATACTGGAGATTATATTACTATTAAAGGAACACCTGACATTAATATGAGCATCAAACCAGAAGTTCCAGGAGGAATAGGAACAATTGCTATGTGCGTAAATATGATTCCTCATGTTATTAATTCAAAAGCAGGATTAAAAACAATGTTAGACTTACCAGTACCTAGAGCAATAATGGGAGATATGAGAGATTTAATAGATAGAGATTAGTTAACAAGTATTGTTGAATACTATAAAAGGAGAGCGATTTAAATGGAGGCAAAAAAGGGAGATTGGGTAAGAATATATAATGTCATATTAACTCCAGAACAAAGAGCACCACAAGTACCTGATGATACTAAAATGGTACCACTTGAAATGTGGGATAAAGGTTTTTTATTAGATGAAAAAGCCGAAATTGGAGATATAGTTGAGGTTGAAACATATATAGGTAGAAAAATTAAAGGAAAACTATTAGAAATAGATCCTGTGTATAGACATAATTATGGTGAATTTGTACCTGAATTGATGTACGTTGGCAGACAGTTGAGAGCTTTATTGGAAGCAGGTGAATGTGATGAGTGATAATAGTTATTTAGCAGTTATGTCAAGAAGAAATGAAATAATGAAAAAAGCTGTTGGTATTGATTATAAAGAATTTGAATCTGGTGGTATAGCTTTTGATTATGAAAGAATGATGAAGGAAACTGGATATACATTACAAGAAATGATTGAGATACAAGGTATGACAGGTGTTGGTAATACACCAGTTTATGAATTAAGAAATCTTACTAATATTGCTAGAAAGTGTGCACCAAATGGTAAAGGTGCAAGAATATTTTTGAAGGACGAAGCTAGTAATCCTTCAGGAAGTTTTAAAGCTAGAAGAGCTGCAAATGCAGTTTATCATGCGAAAAAATTAGGATATAAAGGTGTTATAGCTGCGACTAGTGGTAATTATGGCGCTGCAGTTGCAAGTCAAGCAGCTATGCATGGATTAAAATGTATTATAGTTCAAGAATGCTATGATTCAAAGGGAAAAGGACAACCAGAGATTATTGAAAAAGCTAGAAAATGTGAAGCTTATGGAGCAGAAGTTGTACAATTGACAGTAGGTCCGGAGTTATTTTATTATTTCTTATTGTTATTAGAAGAAACTGGTTATTTTAATGCTTCATTATATACCCCATTTGGAATAGCTGGTGTAGAGACTTTAGGCTATGAAATAGCTATGCAATTTAGAGAAAAAGAGGGAAGAGATCCTGATGTCGTTGTAGCAACAAATGCTGGTGGTGGTAATCTTACAGGTACAGCTAGAGGTTTGTTAAAAGCTGGTGCTGAGAGTGTACAAATAGTTGGAGCTAGTGTTGACCTAAAAGGACTACATATGGCTAGTGATGAACAATTTAACAAAAAATCATTTACTACTGGTCATACTGGGTTTGGAATGCCATTTTCTACGTGGCCAGATAGATCGGATGTTCCAAGATCTGCTGCAAGACCTTTAAGATATATGGATAGATATTTTACAGTAACTCAAGGTGAGGTTTTCTATATCACTGAGGCATTAGCTCAATTAGAAGGTATTGAAAGAGGACCTGCTGGCAATACTTCTTTAACAGCTGCATTTTCATTAGCTAGGGAACTTGATCAAGATAAGATAATAGTGGTTCAAGAAACTGAATATACAGGAGCAGGCAAACATATTCAACCACAGCTTTCATTTGCTAAAGAAAATGGAATTGATGTAATTATTGGTGAACCTAAAGATCAGATACCTGGTAAAAACATAATATTACCAAGTAAACCTGAGTTAATAAAAGCTAAAGATATAGATATGAATAAATTGAGAACATCCTTGATTAAAAATGCTATTAAGAATAACGATATAGATAGTATTACTATAGAAGATATTAAGTTTTTAATGCAAGAAGTCAATAAAGATGAAGAATACGTGTTAAATATACTTAAACAAATGAATGTTACTATTCAGGAGGGATGATTACATGAGTAGAGTGGATGATTATGAAAAAAGAAGACAACACTTGAAAGATTTATCTGAAGCAGAATTAGAGGCAAAGTTTTGGGAATTAGCAGAAAAAGTAGTAGATCCATTAATAAACTTAGCAGAAAATAGCACATCTCCTTCAATTGAGAGATCAGTATTATTAAGGATGGGATTTTCAAGTATAGAGGCAAAAGAGATTGTTAATAAAGTTATCGATAAAGGTTTAATTGGCAAAGGTGCAGGTCATGTAGTTTATAAAGCTGCTAGATTAAATAATATAAGTATTAAGGAAGCTGGATTAAAGCTTATAAATGATGAACTATGGGACTCAGTTGAAAAAGCTTTTGACGGAGGTGTTAAATAATGAAATTAAAGCCAAATGAAAAGCTTAACATAGAAAATATACTTAAAGATTTAGAAAACTATGAGCCAAAAAGACGAGGATGGCATTGGAGAGAGCCGCTTGGCAAGGCTAAAATAGGTAAATTTGAATATTCTGATTGTAGTAAGGGATTAGATCAAAGTCAACCGTTACCAGCAGCACATTTCTTTGATGACATAGATCCTCAACCAAATAATGTTATAACAACTGAGATTGCTTCAGGTAGATTTGAAGATGATATCAGAAGAATGAGAATGGCAGCTTGGCATGGTGCAGATCATCTAATGGTAATTAGAACTGCTGGACAAAGTCATTTTGATGGACTTATAGAAGGTTCTCCACAAGGAATAGGTGGTATACCTGTTACTAGAAAACAAGTAAGAGCACAAAGAAAAGCTTTAGATATAATAGAAGAAGAAGTAGGACGCCCAATAAATTATCACTCTTATGTAAGTGGTGTTGCTGGACCTGAAGTAGCAGTTATGTTTGCTGAAGAAGGTGTTAATGGTGCACATCAAGATCCACAGTACAATGTATTATATAGAAATATAAACATGGTTAGATCATTTGTTGATGCAGCTAATGCTAAAAATGTTATGGCATGGGCAAGAATTGCACAAATAGATGGTGCTCATAATGCAAATGCTACTGCAAGAGAAGCTTGGAAGGTTATGCCAGAATTGATGGTACAACATGCAATAAATTCAATGTTCTCTGTTAAAGCTGGTATGAAGAAAGAAGATATATGTCTTTCTACAGTTCCACCTACAGCTCCACCAGCACCATGCATGAAGCTTGATTTACCATATGCAGTTGCTCTACGTGAATTGTTTAAAGAATATAAGATGAGAGCCCAACAAAATACTAAATATATGGGTTCATCTACTAGAGAAGCTACTGTAACACATACATTAAATTTATTAATATCAAAGCTTACGAGAGCTGAAATTCAATCTACTATTACTCCAGACGAAGGTAGAAATGTACCATGGCATATATTTAATATAGAAGGTACTGATACTGCTAAACAAGCATTAGTAGGTATGGATGGTCTAATGGAAATGCTTGAACTTAAGAGAGATGAAGGTTATTTAGCTGATAAAGTTAGAGAACTCAAAGAACGAGCAGTACTTTTCATGGAAGAAATTATAGAAAACGGGGGATATTTTAAGGCTGTAGAACAAGGTTTCTTTGTTGATTCTGGTTATTATCCTGAAAGAAATGGTGATGGTATCGTTAGAAAGATTAATGGTGGTACTGGTGTTGGTACTGTTTACGAAAGAGATGAAGATTATATGGCTCCGGTTACAGCATTTTTCGGATATAATAATATTGCTCAGTATGATGAAAATGCAGTAGATAACCCTTCTTCTTTAATTGATGGCTGTTCATTTGAAGATAGAAGTAAAATTGTTTATATAGACGAACTTGATGAAAATGACAATGTCTATAAGAGAATGGAAGAAACTAAAGAATTAAGAAATAGCTCACTGATAAAACCTGAAATGGAATGGCAAGGAGATGGTGTTGTATTATTAACTATGATGCTTCCAACTAATGAAAGAACTGCTGAGTTTGCAGCGATTCAATTTGGTAAAAAAATGGGTCTTGAGGAAGTTGAAGTTATTCATAAAGAAATAATGCAAGCTTCAGAAGGTACAAGAATTGAATTGAAAGGTAAAGTTCCATTTACTATTGATATAAATGATTTAGTTATACCTCCAAAGCCTGAAGTTATGACAGATGATGAGATTAGAGAAGATATCAGCAATAACCCTATGAAGATAGTTGCTGGTACCGTAGGAGAAGATGAACACTCTGTTGGACTAAGAGAAATAATAGATATCAAACATGGTGGAATTGAGAAATATGGCATTGAATGTCATTATTTAGGAACATCAGTACCTGTAGAAAAATTAGTTGACGCTGCTATAGAATTAAATGCAGATGCAATATTAGCTTCAACTATAATAAGTCATGATGATATCCATTATAAGAACATGAAGAGAATAAATGAGCTTTGTATTGAAAAAGGAATTAGAGATAAAATCATGATTACTGCAGGTGGTACTCAAGTCACACCTGAAATAGCTGTTAAGCAAGGAATAGATGCTGGTTTTGGTAGAGGCTCTAAAGGAGTAGATGTTGCAACCTTCCTAGTTAAAAGAAGAAGGGAAAAAGAGGCAAAATGAAAATAGATGTTTTGATTGCTGAAATAGGGAGTACTACTACAGTTGTAAATGCTTTTAATGGGGTTAAGGAAGGTAACGAGATAGAGTTTTTAGGTCAAGGGCAGGCACCTACATCGGTACAAGAAGGAGATGTAAATATAGGCTTAAAAGGTGCTGTTGAAAGTTTAAAACAATATCTTGATGTTGATGTGTTAGAATATGATGAGATGTTTGCTACTAGTAGTGCAGCTGGTGGATTAAGAATGACTGTACATGGACTTGTGTATGATATGACTGTTAGAGCAGCTAAAGAAGCTGCTCTAGGTGCTGGAGCAAATATTCACCTTGTTACTGCTGGCAAATTGAGGAGAACAGATTTAAAAAAGATTAAAAATATAAAGCCAAATATAATTTTATTAGCTGGTGGTGTAGATTATGGAGAGAGAGATACAGCTATCCATAATGCTGAGCTTATAAGAGAATTGGATTTAGATGTTCCACTGATATATGCTGGTAATATTGAAAATAAAGAAGAAATAAAAGAAATATTTGCAGATTCTAAGGCTAAGTTATATCTTGTTGAAAATGTTTATCCCAAAATTGATCAATTAAATATTGAACCTACTAGGAAAGTTATACAAGATGTATTTGAAGAACATATAACAAATGCACCTGGAATGAGTAGTGTTAGAGATATGGTAGATGGACCTATTATACCTACTCCAGGGGCAGTACTTTTGGCATCTAAGGTTTTGAAAGAAGATATGGGAGATTTGGTAACTATTGATGTTGGAGGGGCTACTACTGATGTTCATTCTGTTACTGAGGGAAGTGAAGAAATAAATAGGATACTGATAAGTCCTGAACCAGTAGCAAAAAGAACAGTTGAAGGTGATTTGGGTGTTTATGTGAATATGAGGAATATTGTAGATTTGATAGGCATCCAAGAGTTAGCTGATAGAATGAGTATTTATAAAAATGAATTAGAGGAAATAATCGAAAATCATAAACCAATACCAAAAAGTGATATAGAGAAAAGGTTTGTTGAGGAATTAACTTTAGAAGCAGTTTTAACAGCAGTGCAAAGACATGCTGGTAAGCTTAGAAATCTTTTTGGTCCGTCTGGTAAAAGTACTTTAGCTGAGGGTAAGGATTTAACCAAGGTTAAGTATATTATTGGAACAGGTGGAGCTTTAACTAGATTAGCTAAAAGTAAAGAAATAATGAGTATGATAGCTAAAAATAACAAAGGTGATGGGCTATTTCCAACAAGGGAAGCTAAAATTCTTATCGATAATTATTATATAATGGCTTCTTTAGGAGTTTTATCTAAGAAGTATCCTGAAGCTGGAGTTGCTTTACTCAAAAAAAGTTTAGGTATTAATTAGAAATAATCCGAGCTGAAAACCCAGCTCGGATTGTATATAAGGAGGTTAAAAATGAGTTATCCTTGTATAGAAATCAATATAGACAAAATTAAACATAATACAAAGACGCTTATTAATATGTGCGAAAAAGTAAATATTGATATTGCAGCAGTAACAAAAGTTTTTTGTGCTCATCAAGAAGTAGCCGAAGCTATAGCAAGTTGTGGAGTGAAATATTTGGCTGATTCAAGGATTAATAATTTAAAAAAATTACAGCATATTGATATTCCAAAGATTTATTTGAGGTTGCCAATGCAAAGTAGAGTAGATGAGATTGTAAAATATGCAGATATATCATTAAATTCTGAAATAGAAACTGTAGAACTTTTATCAGAGGCAGCTCAAAGGTTAGGGAAGATACATGGAGTTATATTGATGCTCGATTTAGGTGATCTAAGAGAAGGCTTATTTGATGATGATAAAGTTATAGCTTTCGCTAGAGAAATTGTGAATCTTAGTGGGATTAAATTACTTGGAATAGGGACTAACCTGACTTGTTATGGCGGAGTAATACCTGAATACGACAATCTATCAAGATTATGTAATTACAAAAAAGAGATAGAAGAAATTATAGGATACGAATTAGAAGTAGTTTCTGGTGGAAATTCAAGTACTATTTATTTGTTAGAAGATAGACAGATACCTAATACAATTAATATGCTTAGATTAGGTGAGGTTTTAGTGTTAGGTAGAGAGACTGCATACGGCAAACAAATTGATGATATGTATGATGATTGCTTTAAGTTAAAAGTTGAAATAATTGAAATGCAAGAGAAACCTTCAATTCCAATAGGCGAAATAGGCATGGATGCTTTTGGCAATAGACCTGTTTTTGAAGACAGAGGAATTATAAAGCGGGCTATTTGTGCAGTTGGAAGGCAAGATATAGATCTTGGAGAGATTATACCTGATGATAAAAATATACATATATTAGGTGGTAGTGGCGATCATTTACTAATGGATGTAACTAAATGTGACAAACAATACAATGTAGGAGATGTAGTATCATTTAAGTTAACTTATGCAGGAATACTGAAAGCTTCAACGTCTGAGTATGTTAATAAGATTATTGTTAAGTAGAGTTAAATTATTTATAACAACTGGAGTGCCAAAAATCATGAGTATTTGAGGCACTCCTTTTTAGAGAGAAATTAAGTTTTTGAATTAAAAGAGGAAATCAAATTCAATATTTAAGTGATTTGGCTACAAAAATACTAATATACAACTACTATGTATTAAATTAATGCCTGTAGAGAATACTATATGAAACTCATGTTATTTTAAATAGGAGTGATTCTAATGCTAAATTCACAGCAGAAATTACTATGTTCTGTTTCACATTTAGGAATATTTGTTGGCTTGCCAATTGTAGCACCTTTAATTGTGTTGTTTTTATCTAATGACAATTTTGTTAAGACTCAGGCTAAGGAAGCGATAGCATTTCAATTAGGTATGGTTATTTTAGGTGCTATTATAGCTGTATTAACCTTTGGGTTATTATTTTTTGTTTCTAGCATAATTAACATGTTTTTTTCAATAGTAGCAATAGTTAATATATTAAATGATGTTGATTATTCATATCCTGTGACTAGTAAATTCATTAGAAAATAAGAGGATTTAGTGCTTTAATTGTGAATATAATCTAAATTTTGTTAACGAAAGGAAAAGTTTTCTTTTTTGTATTTATAGAAGATTTGTGAGATTTGCTGTATAATAAGTAACTCTGTAACTCATACTCACTTCGTTACTAGGAGTAAGTGATTTATTAGAAATCATTTCTTAACTCATAAGTAAATATATAACACATAATCAATAAATTTCAGTTCTTTTCTAAAAATATAACATTTTTGTTGCCTGCTTAGAAGGATTGTTGTGATTTTTGTTGAATATAGCAAAATAAGCATTAAATATTAGGAGGATTATTATGAAAATTATAGATATGAGAAGTGATACAGTTACTACTCCGACTGAAAATATGAAAAGAGCAATGTTTGAGGCGATTGTTGGTGATGATGTATACGAAGATGATCCGACTGTTAAAGAATTGGAAACTTTAGCAGCAAATATGGTTGGTAAGGAAGCTGCTCTTTTTGTACCAAGTGGGACATTTGGAAATCAACTATCTGTCTTTACTCATACTAAAAGAGGAGATGAAGTCATACTACATGAAAATTCTCATATATTTGTACATGAAGTAGGTGCTGCTGCAGTAATATCGAATGTTCAGTTGAGAATTATGCAAGGAAAGAATGGTTTAATGTATCCAAGTGAAGTTATAAAAGCTATAAGAGGTAAGGATATACATTTTCCTGATACAGGACTTATTTGTTTAGAGAACGCTCATTCTTCAGGTACAGTTATACCATTAGAAAATATGATAGAAATATACAATATAGCACAAGAAAGAGATATACCTGTGCATTTAGATGGAGCAAGAGTTTTTAATGCCGCAACAACTATGGGAATTGATGTAAAGGAAATAACTAAGTATTGTGACAGCGTTATGTTTTGTCTTTCAAAGGGATTATGTGCACCAATAGGTTCAATGCTAGCGGGTAGTAAAGAGTTTATTGATAAAGCTAGAAAAAATAGAAAACTTATGGGTGGAGGTTTAAGACAAGTTGGTATACTAGCTGCAGCTGGTATTATTGCGTTAAAAGAGATGGTACCAATGTTAAAAGATAATCATGAAAATGCAAAATATTTAGCTGATGAACTATCAAAAATTGATGGTATATTTATTCATTACGATAGAATTGATATAAATATGGTATTTTTTAACTTAGCTTCTTCAATTATTGAAGAAGACAGATTTGTAAAAGAATTATTAGATAATAATATTAAGATCAATGGAGCAGAGAATGGAGAGTATAGATTTGTCACTCACCATTATATAACTAAAGAAGATATAGATTATGTTGTAAGCACAATAAAAAAATTAATTGGTTAGAATTATTTAGATAGGTGATTATATGAAACCATTAGCAGATTTAGTCAGACCTACTAATTTAGAGGATGTAGTAGGACAGCAGCATATATTAGGACAAGGTAAACTTTTAAGTAAAATTATTAAATCTAGTCATGTAACTAATATGATTTTCTATGGTCCTCCTGGGACAGGGAAAACTACTGTAGCTAATATTATTGCAAAAACTACAGATAAAAAGTTATACAAGTTAAATGCAACAGATGCTTCATTAAAGGATATTAAGAATATTATTAATGATTTAGGTACGTTATTAACTAATAAAGGAGTATTGCTATATTTAGATGAAATACAGAATTTTAACAAGAAACAACAGCAATCATTACTTAAATATATAGAAAATGGTGACATAACCCTGATATCGAGTACGACTGAGAATCCATATTTTACGATATTCCATGCTATTTTAAGCAGGTCAACGATATTTGAATTTAAAAAATTAACAAATGTAGATGTTTATAAAGGTCTGATTAGAGCAATTGAGATTGTTGAAAATAAAGTTTTAAATAAGAATATTGATTACGATGATGACGCAATCAAGTATATAGCTAATATTTCTAATGGTGATTTAAGACGTGCTTTAAATGATCTAGAAATAGCTATTTATTCAAATATAAGAAATGAAGCTTTTAAGCTAGATATAAATATTGCTAAAGAATGTACTCAATCAACAGGTTTTAGTTTTGATAAGTTTAGTGATAGCTATTATGATACGCTTAGTGCTTTTCAGAAATCTATTAGAGGAAGCGATGTAGATGCAGCTATACATTATTTAGCTAGATTGGTTCAAGCAGGTGATTTAAAATCAATATGCAGAAGATTACTTGTGATAGCAAGTGAGGATATTGGTTTAGCTTATCCCAATGCTATAACAATAGTCAATAGCTTAGTTGAAGCATCACTAAAGCTTGGTTTTCCAGAAGCAAGGATTCCATTGGCACAGGCAGTAATATTACTTGCAAGTTCTCCAAAATCTAATTCAGCAATCAAAGCAATCGATAAAGCTTTATCAGATATTAAAACCAGTAATTTTGGGGATATACCAAATCATTTGAAAGATGCTCATTACAAAGGGGCTTCAAAGTTAAATAGAGGGACTGAATATTTGTATCCTCATAATTATGCTAATAATTATGTCAAACAGCAATATCTTCCAGATGAAATTGTAAATAAAAAATATTATGAAGCTGGGAATAATTCTACAGAAAAGAAATTTAAAGATTTTTTGAGTAAATTAAAGAGTTGAAATAGTATAAAGAGGGAGATATCTCAAATTGTTTTGAAATATCTCCTTTTGAGTGTTTCAAATATTTTAAAACGTATTTATTACACTAAACCTTGTGCAATCATTGTATCTGCAATTTTTAAGAATCCTGCTATATTTGCACCTGCTACATAATTTTCTGATTTTCCATATTTTGCAGCTGCATCAGAAGCTGTTTTAAATATATTAACCATTATATTATCAAGTTTCTTATTAACTTCTTCAAAGCTCCAAGATAATCTCAAGCTATTTTGAGACATTTCTAACGCAGATGTAGCTACTCCACCAGCGTTAGCAGCTTTAGCGGGTGCTAATAAGATTTTATTATTTAGAAATGTCTTTATAGCTTCATTTGTACACGGCATATTTGCACCTTCACCTATTGCGATTACACCGTTATTTATAAGTATATTAGCTGATTCTTCGTTTATATCATTTTGTGTAGCACATGGAAGTGCAATATCACATTTTAATTCCCATATTTCTTTTTGGCCTTCATGATATTCAGCTTCTGGATGATGATTTATATATTCATTAATTCTTTTTCTTTCAACTTCTTTAATTTGTTTTACTGTATCTAATTTAATACCATTTTTATCATAAATATATCCTTTGGAGTCTGACATTGCTATGACCTTTGCACCGTATTCTTGTGCTTTTTGACATGCATAAATAGCAACGTTACCAGCACCAGATATAACAATCGTTTTGTCTTTTAAAGAACTATTATGAGCGGATAACATTTCTCTTACAAAATACACTAAACCAAAGCCTGTAGCTTCTTTTCTAGCTAAAGAACCTCCATAATTCAAGCCTTTGCCTGTTAATACTCCTGCTCTGTATGAATTACTAATTCTTTTGTATTGACCAAATAAGTAACCGATTTCTCTAGCTCCTACACCAATATCACCAGCAGGGACATCTAAATCCGGTCCTATATGTCTGTATAGTTCGGTCATAAAGCTTTGGCAAAACTTCATTATCTCATTATCTGATTTTCCTTTAGGATCGAAGTCAGAGCCACCTTTTCCACCACCTATAGGAAGACCTGGTAGAGAATTTTTAAATACTTGCTCAAAGCCTAAAAATTTGATTATACCAAGATATACAGAAGGATGAAATCTTAATCCGCCTTTGTATGGACCTATAGCGCTGTTAAATTGCACTCTAAAACCTCTGTTTATTTTTACATTTCCTTTGTCATCTAGCCAAGGTACTCTAAACATGATTTGTCTTTCTGGTTCTACTATTCTTTCTAATATTCCAGCCTTTTTATATTCAGGATGTCTTTCGATTACAGGTTCTAAGCTTTCTAAAACTTCCATAACAGCTTGATGAAACTCATCTTCACCAGGATTTCTTTTTTTCACTTGGTCCATTAAATTTAAAATATTTAACAATATATCCACTCCTTTACTATTTTGTTTTCATATTTTATTATATATTTTTCCAGAATCATTACAATAAAAAGATGTCAAATATATAATAAATAATACCAAAAAATATATTATATACAAATACAAGTATATGGATATATTTTATAAATATACAATAAGATAGATTTAATTTATATTATATAAAAGTGAAAAAATCATCTAATGGTTCGAATAGTTCTAATAGTTGGTTAGCTGTTCTATTTAGATTATATACTTGTTCTACTAGTTTACGTCCCTCTCTTCCCATATTTTCTCGTACTTCACTATTATTTAATAAATATGTTATTTTATCAGCAAATAAATCTGGATTATCATATTCATTTATATAAAAACCATTTTTATTATTAATAACTTCTTTGTTTCCTCCTCTGTTTGTAGTTATTATTGGAAGTCCTGCTGCCATAGCCTCATAATGTATTCTTGCTAATGGTTCATCCCACTGAGAAGCACAGACAAAGATATCTCCTATGCTGTAATAATCAGGTATTACTTTTGGAGGCAAAAAACCTGTAAAAATAACCGGACCTTTAAGCTCATTGGACATTAGTTGCAATTTTGTTATAAAATCATCAGTTTGATTTTTTCCGTACCATTTACTGCCAACAAAAACTGCTGCTATATCATTTCTAGTATCCATGACTTTTTTTATTGCATTCATTACTATATGAGTACCTTTCTTTTTACATAATCTGCCGATAAATAGTACAACTTTCTTGTCATTTATATTTAATTTTTTTCTTAAAGTTATTCTTTTGTCATTTTTATCATCCCAAATAGTTTTATATTGATTTAAAATTACACCTGAATATATAGGGAATAATTTGCTTGCAGCCTCTGGGTATAACTGAGCAACTTCATCTGCTATGAATTTGCTTACAGTACAGATAAAATGTACGTTTTTTATTATTTTTTTTGCACGGACTGAATCAACTTTTTTTGGTAAGAACATTGAATTATGGAGACTCAATGTAAATTTGGAGTTTGGTGCAGAATTTAATAATCTTAAGACCCATTTAGGTCTATTAAATACGTGTATTACATCATAACTTGATTGTTGTATGTGTTTTTTTATATTGTTTATATATTCATCTTTGGTACGTCCTTTTACCCTTATATAATGGACTCCATCTTTGATTTCTTCATCAGGTAGCGATTTGTGGCTTAAACAGTATACAGTTATATCATATTTTTTTGATAGTATAGGTAAAATTCCTTGTATATATATTTGAATTGCTCCACCTGCTACTGGAGGAACAGGTAATTTTTCTGTACATATAAATGCTAATTTCATAATAAACCTCCCTTTAAAAGGTTTTGCATTGTTGCTAATTTATTGTTTTCAAATTTTGCAACATTGTTTATCTTCGAAGGGTTGATGTTTTTATTTTTTTTGAAAATATTTTTTGTATCACCAAAGAACCAATGTGGGAATATCATATCTATTACTAATAATTTTTTTTCTTCATGAGATAATTTATTTACTTTATCATATGATTTAAGCATAGTAGATATGAATTCTTTATCGAGTCTATTATTTTTATACATCCTTTTTCCTAATATTTTTCTTAAATCTCTAATAGCTAAATCATAAGTTATACCGTCTAAATCTATAACAAAAACTTGATTATTGTAATATAGTACATTACCTTCACCATAGTCTTGATGGCAGAGAGGATAATTTTTTTTATCAAGTGATGTGAGTTGTTTGTAATTTGAAGTATTTAATTTGTCAATAGCTATGTCAGCAATTTCAATAATTGAGTCTATATGTTTTAAATATGAATTAGAGGTAATGCTATTATTTTGTATAGCTTGATCTTTCCATTTAAGCATTCTATTTTTCATTGATTCATATTGAGATGGCCAGCGACCAAGTTTAGAGGATATTTTACAATCAGTTGGAGGTATATAACCTATTGAACACTTGTGGAAATGAGATAGACCCTTCAGAGCAAGTTTTAATTGTTCTTTATTTCCAAAGTTGAGTGTTTTATTACTAATCCATGAATATAAAACAAAGGCATGGTCGTTTATTATGGATATTGGATTGTTATGTTTATTTAAAAATATTTTTGGAACTTTACCGTTTTGATTATATATATGAATTTGAGCGTTTACTGTGAATTTGCATTTTTCAATTGAGTGTTTTAATCTTTTTAAACAATAATAATTATTGTTGTATCCAATTTTCCACAAGGTTTTTAAACCTTGATCTTGAATTAAAGTTATATTATCTGTATAAATTCCGTATTCAAATAATACTCTTTTAGCTAACTCATGCAAATCATTTTTTTTATTGTCTTTCACAAAAATTACCTCCTTTATTCAGGGAATATGTCTTCTATTGAGTTGATTATTTTTTCTAAAGAATGTTCAAGTTTAATGATATCTTGTAATTTTTTTAAGTATTTAGTTTCATTCCAGGTTTTTTCTCTTTTTTCATAATATTTGCTCATTATTCCAATAAATAAATGAGGATATAAGAGGGTTGATTTTAATAATCTCCATTGCCATTTTTCAAGTGGATTTACACAGTTGTACCAATAGATTATTTTGCCGGTTAAATCTATATCCCAATGACCTTTCTTTTTCATGATTTTATTTAGAAGTTTTCTAATATCTCTAAGAGGTATATCAACTGTAATTGAATCCATATCAATTATATATATTTTATTATTTGGTGTTTTTATAAGATTCCCCGCTGCAAAATCTTGATGGCATAAACCACCATTTTTACTTATGATATTATTGTATTTATAATAATCTGAACTATCTATTTCTGAAATTGAATTAATTGCTCTATTATAAAAATGTCTAAATTCAGATAATATTAAAGAATCAAATTTGGTAAATTTTTCTTTATCAATGTTGGTATAATAAACTATTAGTTTTTCAATTTTGCTTTTACGTTTTTGTACCCATTTACCGATGTGTGTTCTATAGTTATCACACTCATTTATTTTAAAACCTAATGATGCTTTGTGAAAATTTGCTAACGATTTTATCATGGCTTCGATTTCAGCTTCATTCACATAATTAAATTTTTTTCCTTCTATTGCTTCAGAAAGTATAAAATAATGCTCGTTAACATTTACATAACTTTTATTATCTTTTGTTGGTATTATTTCAGGAATATTTACTCCATTATTCCTTAAATGTACGCTTGCTTTTAGTATGAATTCTATTATACCTTTGTTATATGAATGCATCTTTAATATTTTAGTATCAGTTGATGTTTCTATCCACCAAACACCTTTTTTTACTTTATAAGATTCTGTTTTAACAGATTTAACATTTAAATTATAATGATTCAACACATTTGTAATTTCTTTTTTTATTGAAGCATCCATCCTGAATTTCCTCCTATACATTATAAAAGGGGGAATAATCCCCCATTAGGCATACTAAATTTCAACTTCTAATTCGTCATCGATATCTTCTTCATCACTTTCATAATACCATTGTATTTTGATTGCTAATTTTCCTTCATAGTCATCTTCTTCATATTTTACTTTTACTTCTAAATCGTTGTCATATGGTAATTTTATGCATTCTCCTTCTATTTCCAATGAATCTTTTACTAACTTAGAGAAGATTTCTTTAAGATTCCTGATGCTTTCATCTCTAGAACCTAAGTAGCTTTCTTGATATTTCATAATTACTACCTCCTTTTTTTATTTATTTTATTCAGATATAAAAAAAATGTGCAACATAATTATTTATAAGGAATAGTATAAATGATTAATGAATAAAGATTAGTAAAGGTTAATAAGAGTATGAATTATGTATATTAAGATTAATACTCTTAAAATAATTTTCATGATTAGTATTATTAAAAAAAATTATCACCCATGTAATTTTACTGAATATTATATTTAATAGAATGTTTTATTGTAGAGGAGGGGAATGATGGATAGAAAGCGTGTTAAATCGGCTCAAAATAGTAAAATTAGGACAATAATAACAAATGCTGTTTGCGGCGAAGCTACAGAAACTTTCCATACTACTATTTATATTACAACTGAAGATAGAAAACCAAGTAAGATATTAGGATGTACTATTAAGAACACTGAAATACTAGAAAGCAGTTTTGATGAAATATCACCAAAAAAAATGGATGTAACAGTAAATGGTAAATTTGAGGTACATGTTTGGTATGAAGCAAATGGAGATACTAAGGTTGCTAAAAATATAATTCAGTTTAGTGAAAACATGCAACTAGATAAGATTGAAGATAATAAGTACTATAATAAACATGTTTTAGCTTGGATAAACAAGAACCCAAATACATTAGGTACTATGGTAATTAACAAGGATGGAAAACCAGCTATATCTGTTGAGGTTGAATATGAAATAGGTGTAGAGGTTATTGGTGAAGCAAGATTAAATATTGTTTCATGTAATAATGAAACAAAACATATTCAAAAAGAAGAAGATAATATCTTCGATTCCATATTAATTGAAAAAGATGAAACATTTGAAGATGATGACGATTAGTATAATAATTTAAAAGTTTGCTGATATTCAGCAAACTTTTAAATTATAGCTTTTTTCTTTTTTAATTCTTCTAAACTTATATTCTTTTCTAATGTTATGCAATGTTTGTTTAATAATGTTTTGTCAGTAATTTTCCAAGTATGATCTAATTTATTTGGATACCGTATATATATATGATCATATCTATTAGTTGAATAAACCTTAAATCCCATTGACAAACAATCGCGGCAGAAGAAAACATCTTCAGCAGCGTTCATATTTCTAAATTTAACCGAATCTGATATGCTTTTTTTGAATAACAAAGTAGAACCATTTACAAAATTAACAAATTTATTTTCATAGCCTGGATTTCTTAATGCTAAAGTATTAAGTGTTTTAAAGTAGACTAGATGTGATCCTTTGCCAACTACATCAGCGTTTGTTTTTCCCATTACTTTAATAGAGTTATTTAAATATTCATCTGAATAATAGTCATCATCATCAAATTTTGCGATTAGTGGATATTTGGCCTTGTATATCGCATAATTTATACACCTACCGAGTGTGTAATGAGATGGAAGTTTAAAAACTTTAACATTTTTATATTCTGTAGCTTTTTTATTCCATGTAGGTAGATCAAGATAATCATGATTTAATAATATTATTAACTCTTTAGGTTTATAAAGTTGCCTACTATAATTATTGAAAATATTAGTTAAAAATGAGAATTTATTTGTTATTGTTATTATTGATACTCCAAAATCATCATATTTTTTATCTGTAGGTTTTTTAGATGAAGGTGCATATATTTTTTTTCTTAATAACACTTGGTTAATATTTTTATTTACAGGATTTTTGTGCTGTTTAGGGTTTGGAGTAAAATTTGTATAAGAACTGTGAAACGAGGCTTCATTTTTACTTATTTTGATTACATGATCTTTGTTATTAATAATATATCACCTCATTAGGATATTCTTTTAAAGAAAATATTGATTTGGTCAAAAAATAGTTATTTTATTTAGTATATGATCTAGCAAGGATTAATTTTCTCTAGTTTATAGTATGAACATTAGTTTATTTTTGTGTAATTAAAACAAGGCACAAGATTTCTCCACCTCTATAGGTGGAGGGTACCGATTATATTTAACAAGTGGTGTGCAATCTTGCGCGTCGATATACAATTAAAAATTCAAATACTTTTCATAATCATCTGTTATAGCAATTTTCTTGCATATACTTTGATACAAGCTATCTTGCATCTTAAATGTATGGTTATGAGTATTTCCATGTCTTATATAAACATGGTGCAATTTATTATGAGAATATATTTTAAAACCATTATCAATACAATCTTTGCAGAATTGTACGTCTTCTCCTAAATTTTTGTTAGAAAATTTAAGTACATTAAATACTTCTTTTTTAATTAGTAAAGTGGATCCTTCAACTCTGTAGGTATACATTTGTTCGCGTTTTGGATTTCTAATTGCAAGGATTTTATCTTTTTTAAAATAAATATAAGTAGTGTATTTGCCAACTACTTTAGCATCAGTATATAAAAAGGGTTTAACTGAATCTATTAGGTATCTACTACCATAATAATCATCGTCATCAAATTTGGCAATAATGGAATATTGGGCTTTTGATATTGCGTAATTTAAGCATTCTCCAAGTGATATAGCTTGATCTAACTGATAAACATATATATTATCAAATTTTGATAATTCCTTTTTCCATAAGGAGTTGTTAATATTATTGTTATTCAGTATTATTATCAATTCTTTGTTTACTAAATTTTGTCTAAAATAATTCTTTTTTATATTATCAAGAGTTTCATTTTTATTAGTACAGCAAATTACTGATACTTTGAATTTTTGTGCATCTTCGTCGTTTATATTTATAATTTTATTACTATAGTTTAATTTTACAGATTTATTGATGGGAAGTTTATAAATATTATTTTTAGAAAGCAAAAAAAGCACCTCCTATAAATTTAATCTTACTTATATAAATATTATTTTATAGATTAAAGGTGCATATAAAAGATTATTTTTATTTGTTTCTAAATTGATATTTAATTAGTATATAGTAACCATTTTATATAATTAAAAATATAATATTAATACTTAATGATAGTTATAAGTAAAAGGTTTAATAAGCAAACATACTGGGGGGATATTTTTGCTAAGAAAAATTATGAATTATAGAGATTATTATTTTGTTATATTTAAAACAAGAAATCAAGCAATACAACTTTATTATATTATGGAAAGAAAGGGTTATATCTATTTTCAATTGATATCTACACCTTGTCATATAAGAGCAGGTTGTAATTATGCAATAAAATTCAATACACTTTCTCATTATAATATTCTGTTAAAAGAAGCAAAAGAGAATAATATTGAACTAGATGATTTATATCATTTTCATATAGTTAAAGAAAAAAGGATTTATGATAAAATTACTAATTTAGAATATTAAACAATTTATCTAAAATCTTAGATTTGTTATTTTTTTCAATGAGTGTTTTTATTTCTATTAAGTATGAAGAAATTATATCAATATCTCCATAAATATTAATTTGATCATCTTTTAATGATTTTACTGAAGTATTTATTTCGTTTATTAAATCATCCTTTTGTGTTACAAGGGTTCTTATAGTAGCAATAGCATCATCATATTTTTTATTAGCTGATTTTTGTTTTTCTATTTCATCAATAAAAGTATCATATATACTTAACATTGCATTTTCTATAGTTTCTTTATGACTTTTTTTAAGCTTATACTCTTTAAAAATATTATTTAACATATTAACTGAGTTAGCTATACTTTTTTCTATGGTTGGATGTTTAGATGATTTTATATTAAAATCTAGTTCAATTTGGTGATTAAAATTTGGAACGTTATTTTCAAGAAAACTTTTTTGAGATTTATTTTTGTTTAGCATAATATTTAGCTCGCTTGCTGGCACGCATGGCATATTTTTTATATTAGAATTAAAAGCATCATTTGTAATATCAAAATCGATGTTAGAGACAATTTCAATATTATTCGAATATAAGACATAAGCATTTTTCATTTTTGATAAAGAGTTTTCTGGATTTTTGCAAATTCGAGTATAGTTTGCTTTGCCAATATTGATGGTAAAATCTTCATAGGACCAATTATAGCCATAATCCTTTGATATTAAATATTTTAATATACCATTTTGGCGGTATACTAAGAATAATTTTGAATTTTTTTCAAATATCATAGGATGTGTTGAATTTGAACTTATAGAAGGTAAATTAATGCTTTCAATAAGTGTTTTTTTGTTATGGTTAGTTCCTAATATTTTATAGTTTAGTTTGAAATTATTATTAGATAGGGAACACCAAGCAATGTGAGCAGTATCTTTAGAGTCAATGAAAATATATGGATGTGAATTATTCGAGTTATCGTCAGATATTTTATTAGGATGATTAGTCCATTTGTTTAATGTTATGTTTGTTGATGTTAAGTAAATATGGTTTTCTTTATTATTATAATTTTTATATAAGAGATATATAGTACCAAATTTATCGCAGTCTAATGTGTATGGGGGTATCAAGCTACTTGAAGCAAAGCTTATTACATTTCTTTTCTCCCAACCTTTTTTAGAACCAACCATATGTTGTATTGTCCATATATTAGGATTTATTAAGTTACAATTACTAAAAAAAATATGAATATCGGTTTTTATGATTTTTAATTTTAGATTGTTGTATATATTAGATTTGATGTTTAGTGATAACAGAGTATGTTTTATCCATTTAGAGTTCTTAAACAAATGGTAAATTAATTTTCCTTGGTTATTAATATAAACCATATGAATATTGTCATTTTTATCTATATCTGTAGAGAAATCTAAAGCTTCTTTTTCTACAAGACATATGTTTTCTTCTATTAGAATATTATTTTCATAGAAATTGTAATATATGCTTTTTTCTTTAGTTTTATAGAAATAGTAATGTTCTAGTTTTGAATTTTCAATCAAGTAGTTTTCACTTTTAAAATAATTATTCAATATTCTCACCTCATAACATAAGATTTGAAAAATAGGACTAATGCATGAAGCTAAAATTAGCTTCATAAGACTGATATAAATTTTGGAATACTTTTAGAAAAAATAAAAAAATTATTCACCAAAGTAGTTATACTACATAATATGTAACTAAAGATGATTTTATTATATTTTAGTAAAGGAGTGAAATTTGATGGCAAACGGGTTTGATCCAAGTCCTGGTGATCCTATTATTGAAAATGATCTAAATTATATTACTGAAACAGTTTGTATAATAACTGATAAAGTATATTCCCATTGTCAACAAAGAGAATGCTTCCCAGAGATTACTGTAGAAATAAATAAGAAAGATCCTCCTAAATCAATAACATTTAAAGAAGGATTCATAGTTGAGGGAAGCTTGATAGTTACTGATATACCAAATAGACCAAATTTTAAAAGAGTTAGATTTACAATAAGAATACCATTTGAAATAACTACAGAATGTGGTGCAACGATTGAAGGATTTTTACCAGATATATTTAAGGATATTGTATTGTTTATACCTGATTCAAGAGATGAGTTTGATTTTAGAATTGTTATAGAAACAAGTTCTAAACTTCTTGGTGAAATAACAGTAGTTGATTGTATAGCAACATTTGCTGTAGGAGTATTTATTATAGTAAAAGTTGTTGGTAGAGTTCAATTATTAATACCTGCTTTTGGATTTTGTCCAGAACCACCTGCATGTGAAGAATTTAGCCCCGGTGACATTTGTGATACATTTGATTATGAACCATTTCCAGATTTCTTCCCACCACAATTTGAAGATTTATATCCAAATGGACTATAGATTACTTAAAAGAGGTGCATTAAAACCACCTCTTTTCATCACTTCATTTTTGTACAAGCTTATAATTTTATTATGTTAAATATAGTTAAATATTAATTAATGAAAAGTACAGTATAATAATTATCTAGGATATTATACCAATTTCTGCGCAATTAGCATTGAGTATATTAGCTCTGTGCTCATTAGATTTCATAAATCCTGAGTGAGCTCTGTAAACAATATATGTTTTATCTATATTTTCACACCTACTTATAAGTATTCTGGTATTATGATACCTAAATCAAATACAACCACCATGCTCAATATACTAAGAGTTAATGCTAAGTCTATGCTTCTAATAGTCTGCAATAAAGGGCATAAGCTATTAATAAAAAGATTAATTTTAATGTTGACAAAAGTACTAGGATATACTATACTTAAATAGAATTCCAAGTGAATTTGTAGGAATTAAAGAGGTGATGTGATGAAACTTTCAACAAAAGGTAGATATGGGCTAAAAGCTATGTTTGAATTAGCTTTACATTATGGTAAGGGACCTTTATCAATTAAAGATATAGCAGAGAAACAAAATTTATCTGAGAATTATCTTGAACAGCTGATTTCTAGTTTAAAAAAGAAAGGACTAGTAAAAAGTATAAGGGGTGCTCAAGGTGGATATTTGTTAACAGAATCTCCTGGAAATATTACTGTAGGAGTTGTTATCAGGGCATTAGAAGGAGATATAATAATTTCTGATTGTATAACTGGAGAAGATAGTTCATGTGAAAGAGAAAGTTTTTGCGTTACAAAAAATGTTTGGATTAAAATTAGAGATAGCATTAATAATGCTATTGATAATATAACTTTAGAAGATATGGTAAATGAATACACAGATATTAATAAATTTAATTAAGTTTATAGGAGGTTAGTATCATGATTAAGAGTGTTTATATGGATAACTCAGCTACAACTCCAGTTAAAAAGGAAGTTTTAGATGCTATGATTCCATTTTATACTACAAAATACGGAAATCCATCTAGTATTTATTCATTAGGAAGAGAATCTAAAAAAGTAATTGATGAAGCTAGAGATAAAATAGCTAAAATTTTTGGAGCTAAAGCTAATGAAATATTTTTTACTGCTGGAGGTTCAGAAGCAGATAATTGGGCTATCAAAGGTGTTGCTTTTGCAAACAAAAATAAAGGTAATCATATTATAACTACAAAAATAGAACATCATGCTGTATTACATACATGTGATTATCTAGAAAAGCAGGGTTTTGAAATAACTTATCTAGATGTTGATGAGTATGGCATGGTTGATTTAGAACAATTGAAAAATAGCATTACTGATAAAACTATACTAATTTCTATTATGTTTGCTAACAATGAAATTGGAACAATTCAGCCGATTGAAGAAATTGGGAAAATAGCTAAAGAAAATAATATATATTTTCATACTGATGCTGTTCAAGCAATTGGAAATGTGAAAATAGATGTAAATGAACTTAATATAGATATGATGTCATTGTCAGGTCATAAGTTTTATGGTCCTAAGGGAATTGGACTATTGTATATTAGAAATGGAGTAAAAATTGATAATCATATACATGGTGGAGCTCAAGAAAGAAAGAAGAGAGCTGGGACTGAAAATGTTGCGTCAATAGTTGGTCTTGCTCGTGCATTAGAAATGGCTTATGATAATTTAGATGAACATAATTCAAAACTTACTAAATTACGAACTAAATTTATTGACGATATAATGAAAAATATTAAACATGTTAGACTAAATGGACATCCAGATAAAAGACTACCAGGTAATGTGAATGTTTCGATAGAATTTGTTGAAGGTGAATCATTATTGCTAAGTCTAGATTTAGAAGGTATTGCTGCTTCTAGTGGTTCAGCATGTACTTCTGGATCATTAGATCCATCACATGTTTTGTTGGCTATAGGATTACCACATGAAATAGCACATGGTTCTTTAAGATTTAGTCTTGGTGATTTTAATACTGAAGAAGAAATTGATTATGTTATTGATAAATTGGTTGGTATAGTAGACAGGCTAAGAGCTATGTCTCCATTGTATGAAAATGTAGAGGAGGAATAGGCATGTATTCAGAAAAAGTTATGGATCATTTTAAAAATCCTAGAAATGTGGGAGAAATAGATAACCCTGATGGTGTTGGTGAGGTAGGAAATCCTCAATGTGGAGATATAATGAAGATATACTTAAAAGTAGAGGATGACATAATAAAAGATGTAAAATTTAAAACTTACGGTTGTGGCTCAGCGATTGCTTCATCAAGTATGGCAACTGAAATGATAAAAGGAAAATCTATAAAAGAAGCGGTTGAGTTAACTAATATGGCTGTAGTAGAAGCTTTAGATGGTTTACCACCTGTAAAAGTACATTGTTCTGTTTTAGCTGAAGATGCTATAAAATCTGCTCTTTATGATTATGCTGAGAAAAATAATATTGAAATTGAAGGATTAGAAAATTTCAAGCCACGTGAACATCATCATTAAATTTTGATTGTTAACATAAGTATTGAATCAAATTTAATAGTATATAATAAATAAAAGCGGTAGACTACCGCTTTTTTAATAATCTCGAAATTATGATTGAGATTATTGTAGATAGTAGAATACTCTTTCTTAAATATCAATTTATGTGGATTTAATATATGAATTTAGGTGAAAATATAATTAGTTAAACGATTTAAGTGTTGAGGTGAAATTCGATGGATAAAAATAAAGTTGTTATTGGTATGAGCGGTGGAGTAGATAGTTCGGTTGCTGCTTATTTGTTAAAGAAACAAGGTTATGATGTAATTGGAGTTACTATGAAAATTTGGCAAGATGATAAAGCTGCTCATAATACAGCTGAGGATAGTTGTTGTTCTTTGTCAGCGGTAGAAGATGCAAGAAGAGTTGCTGATAAAATTGGTATTCCTTTTTATGTTATGAACTTTAAGGATATATTTAAGGAAAAAGTTATAGATTATTTCATAGAAGAATATGGAAAAGGCAGAACTCCTAATCCATGTATTGCGTGTAATAGGTATGTTAAGTTTGAGGAACTTTTGAGGAGATCAAATCAATTAGGAGCTTATTATGTTGCTACTGGCCACTATGCCAAAGTAGAATATGATAAAGATAATAATAGATACTTATTAAAAAAATCTAAAGCGTTAGCAAAAGATCAAACATATGCTCTTTATAATTTAACACAAGAACAATTAAAACATACATTAATGCCTCTAGGTGATTTTAATGATAAGGCAGAAATACGTAAAATAGCTAAAGAATTAGATTTAATTGTAGCTGATAAAAAAGAGAGTCAAGAAATATGTTTTATTGATGATAATGATTATGGAAGATATATAGAAGAAAATGCTGATTATAAAATAAAACCAGGGTATTTTATTGACGTTAACGGAAAGATATTAGGCAAGCATAAAGGAATAACTAATTACACCATAGGTCAAAGAAAAGGTTTAGGAATAGCGCTTGGAAAGCCAGCATATGTGGTTGACATAGATACAAAAAATAATACAGTTACTCTTGGTGATAATGAAGATGTTTTTGCAAGAGCATTAATAGCTTATGATATTAATTTTATATCTATCGATAATCTAACGGAACCAATGAAGGTTAAAGCTAAAGTTAGATATGCTGCAAAGGAACAAGAAGCAACTATATATCCCTGCAAAGAGGATAGCCTTAAAGTTGTTTTTGATGAACCTGTAAGAGCAATTACACCAGGTCAAGCAGTTGTTTTTTATGATGGAGATGTACTTGTTGGTGGTGGAACAATATTAAGAAAAGAGTTGAATTTTTAATATTGTTTTAAAAATAATTGAGTGTTAACAAAAAAATGTTTTGTTTTTGTTTAAGTTTTAGAAACTATATTGGTTATTTTCATAGCTATTTTTTTGGTATTTTATTGTAAAAATGAAGATGCAACATTGAATTATTTGTTACATTAATTGTATTTATTTTGATAATTGAAAATTATGTTTTTTATAGCGACCATTTTATTGGTCGCCTTTTTTATCCATTAATACTATAGAATAAAAATGAAATAATAATTATATAACAAGGTTCAAAATGTTGATTTTTTAGGTGACGGTTATTGATTAGATTTGACAGAATGTGAGCATATCACCCGCCTTGTTGAAACGGTGTGTTGCAATTATAATGTAATTGCTTCCGTTGTTATAACAAAAAAGAAAGAGGTTTTTAATATGAAAAAATCTAGTGATTTAATAGGAAGATTTGTTGTTGATATAACAAATGGCAATAAAGTATGTAATATAAAAGATATTATATATTCAAAGGATTTTTTTAAGTTAGTAGCTTTTTTAGTTGACGATAATAGTTTTAGAAATGATAGAAAAATCATTCGTTTTAAGGATGTAAAAGAATTTGGTGATACTTTTGTTATGATAGACAGTATTTACGCTTTGGAAAAGCCAGAAAAATATCCTAAGATAAAAGCTATAATGGCTGAAGAATATATTATGGCAGGGCATGAGATATTATGTGAAGATGGTATAAGCATGGGATATATAAAGGATGTAGTTTTTGATGAGAAAATGGGTAGGATAGTTGGTTTTAAAATTACTGATGGCATTATTCAAGATTTATTAGATGGTAGGAGTTTTATGCCATATAAAGATGGTATGAAATTTAAAGATAAATTTTTGATTATAAATAGACAAATCAAGGAAGAATTTGAAAAGAATAAAGAAGAGTACAAAAAACTGCTAAGTATATAAAAAAATAAATGAATTAAAATATTAATGAAGAGTTTATGAGGAGGAGAAAAGTTATGAAACGCAATTTTTTAGCAGGGATGATTGCTGGTGGAATATTAGGTGCTTCTATGAGCATGTATTCATCATCTATGAGCCCTAAGCAAAGAAAAAGAATGATGCGTAAAGGTAAGAAGGTTATTTATAATATGATGGATAGTATGCATTAAAATTTGCATATTCTAACTTCAAGGCTGTTATTTAATTTTTTTCATTGTTTAAATTTCTAAATTAAACATATTACCATGTTTGATTTAGAAATTTAGCAGTTTTGAAAATTCACATTTTAACAGCCTGTTGTTTTTTACAAGATACATGTTGTATTTCTTGTAATATGTAAAAAATAATGAATAACTTGGGATAATAAATATGGATGATTTACAATTTGCGGTATATGAAGAGCAAAATCTTTATTTGAAATATATAGAAAACTTTATTAAACTTCATTTTAAATGAAATTTAGGAAGTGACAATATGGTATACATAGTTAATTTTACTAATGATGTTAGAGAATTATTAATTACAGCACTTGTATTTGTTATTTTATATTATATTATAAAAATTGGCAATAAGACATTAGGTAAAGGTAATGGATTAATTATTACTAAGAAAGAGTTATTTAAATTAACTATTTTTGCTGGTATGATATTTGCAATACTAAAAATTTATACATCGGTTCCTATAGTTAAGGATATTATATATACGATTATAATCTCTATTACAATTGCATATATTCTTAATCCAATCGTAAATTATTTAGAATCAAAAGGTTTAAGGAGAATTACATCAATATCAATTATTTATTTGTTTATAGCTGGTTTTATTGGAATGTTATATTTTATAATTGTTCCTAGTATACTTGAAGAAGTGACAAATTTATTAGTCGATTTTCCAGAATATTTAAGGCAAATAAATGATAAAATAAAGACATTTTATAATTTATATACAGTAAATATGGACAGTTTACCTGGAGGAATTGGGAATATTAAAAATATAATTGATAATAATTTAATTGCAATTGAAAATTTGGTAACGAAGAATATAAAAAATGTTACGGATAATATAGCCACAACTTTTTCAAAGCTAGTAGTTTTAGTACTTTTTCCTGTTATGACATTTTATTTCTTGAAAGATAAAGATTTTTTTAAAAAAAATATTATATTACTATGTCCCAAAAAATTTAGAGATGATTTACTAAAAATATCTAGGAAAATGAATATAATTTTAGGTAAATTTGTGCGTGGTCAATTAATAGTTGCTTCATTTATTGGAGTTGCATCTGCAGTTGATTTACTTATTTTAAGAGTTAAATTTGCGTTAATTATTGGTCTAATTGCTGGAGTTGCAAGTATAATACCATATTTTGGACCTATAATTGGCATTATACCAGCATTGTTTTTTGCATTGTTAGACAGTACTACTAAGGCTATTTGGGTAATTATAACTTTTGTTATTATACAGCAAATTGAAGGAGATGTATTATCGCCTAGAATTGTTGGAAATAGTGTAGGATTACACCCTATAGTTGTTATGGTAGTGTTATTAATTGGAGGAGGTATATTTGGTGTAATAGGAATGCTTTTAAGTGTACCAGCTACTGTATTTATTAAAATAATATTAAACTATTCAATAGAAAAACTTGATAATATGCAGTGAAATATTAAATCAAAGAAAATTCATGTATTGACAAATCTATGTAGAGTTATTTATAATATACTAAATGAAATATATTTACCAGAGCGATTATTATATGATAATTCTAAAATAAAAGATCTGAAAAATTAAATGCTATGATAGGGAGTAGTAGATATTAATACTATTTATAGAGAAAGCATTATTTGGTGAAAGATGCTAGTAGTGAAATATTGAAGCAGCCCTTGAGCTATGACTTTGAAATTATAGTAGAGGTCATCGGTGATTCCGTTATAATTGGCAAGTGACTTTTTAGTAACTAGGGTGGTACCGCGGGTAATCTCGTCCCTTTCTTTTTAGAGGGATGAGTTTTTTTTGACCAATTTGATTTGAAAAATAGATTAAAATATTAAACCCTGATTATTTATATAACTTTGAATAGTGTGCTATATAATTCTGAATTAGAAGATTCCAGTGAATTCGAAGGCATACCAGTTGGTATGTCGAGAATTTAATGGATATCTTATAATCAGAAAGAATACTTATTAATGAATCTCCTATTCTTTTCCTTCATAGGAGTAAGCGATTCACATAAAATCATAGATTTTAGTTCACTGCTCATGATTTTATATGAATAATCTGGGTTAAATAACTAAAGGAGTGTAAAGATATGAAACAATACAACTTGAATCAAGTGAGAAAAGAGTTTTTAGATTTCTTTAAGGAAAAAGATCACTATATTGCTGATAGTTATTCTCTAGTACCTAAAAATGATAAAAGCTTATTATTAATAAATGCTGGGATGGCACCTTTAAAAGCATATTTTCTAGGTACAGCTCAGCCACCAAAGAAAAGAATGGCAACTTGCCAAAAATGTATTAGAACAGGAGATATAGACAATGTAGGTAAAACTGATAGACATGGTACTTTCTTTGAAATGCTAGGTAATTTTTCTTTTGGAGATTATTTTAAAAAAGAAATTATTAAATGGGCATGGGAATTCATGACACAGAGAATAGAAATTCCTGAAGAATTACTATGGGTTACAGTATTTCATGAAGATGATGAAGCATTTGACATTTGGAAAAATGAAGTAGGAATCTCTCCTGATAGAATAGTCAGACTTGGAAAGGAAGATAATTTTTGGGAGCATGGTTTAGGACCTTGTGGACCTTGTTCAGAGATATATATTGATAGAGGAGAAAAGTATTCGTGTGGAGATCCTAATTGTAAACCTGGATGTGATTGTGATAGATTTGTTGAAGTGTGGAATTTAGTATTTTCACAATTTGATAAAGATGAAGATGGAAATTATAACCCACTACCTAATCCTAATATAGATACAGGGATGGGTTTAGAGAGAATGGTTTGTGTATTAAATGATGCAAGTAATATATTTGAAATCGAGCCTATAAGTTCAATAATTAAAAACGTTGAAAATATAAGTGGTAAGAAATATGGCGAAAATAAAGCTGAAGATGTTTCAATTAGAGTTATTATTGATCACCTTAGAGCAATGACATTCTTAGTATCAGATGGAGTAATACCTAGTAATGAAGGTCGAGGTTATGTGTTAAGAAGACTGATAAGAAGAGCAGCTAGACATGGTAAGTTATTAGGTATAGAAGGAGAATTTTTATATAAATTATCTGAAATAATAATAGATAATTGGGGAGAGTATTATCCAAATCTAGTAGATAAAAAAGTACAAATTAAAAAAGTTATTCAAGTAGAAGAGCAAAAATTTCAAGAAACTATTGATCAAGGCATGAATATCTTGAAAGAATTTCTCCAAGATATGTCTAAGAAAGGTGATAAAGTTTTAGAAGGTGTTAAGGCATTTAAACTATATGATACCTATGGTTTCCCATTGGATTTGACTAAAGAAATCTTAGATGAAAAAGGATATACAGTTGATGAAGAAGGTTTTAATAATGAGATGGAAGAACAGAGACAAAGAGCTAGAAATGCAAGAGCAAATGGAGATTTTGAAGGCTGGAATAGAAATTCTCAAGCTAAAATATCTAATGATGTATTAACAGAATTTATTGGCTACGAGAATAAAGAAGCTACTTCAAAAGTGATATTATTAATAAAGGATAATGTAGAAGTTGATAGTTTAAAAGAAGGAGAAGATGGAATCATTATACTTGATCAAACTGTTTTCTATCCAGAAGGTGGAGGTCAGGTATCTGACAGAGGTATATTATTTAATGATAATTTCAAATGTGAACTAAAGGATGTTAAAAAGATAGATGGAAATAAAATTTTACACTTTGTTAGTATAGAAAGTGGTATAATTAATGTAGGACAAAAAGTTCATGCAGAAATAAATGAGAAAAAAAGAATGAATACAGCTAGAAATCATACTGCTACACACTTACTTCATAGAGCGTTAAAAGATGTTTTGGGTGAGCATGTTAATCAAGCAGGTTCTTTAGTAGATGAGGAAAAACTTAGATTTGATTTTACTCATTTTCAAGGTGTTGCTAAAGAAGAACTTAGTAAAATTGAGGATATTGTTAATGAGAGAATATTAGATTGCTTAGATATAAGTATTACTACAGGAAATATGGATGAGGCAAGAAAAATGGGTGCAGTAGCATTGTTTGATGAGAAATATGGTGACAAGGTTAGAATAGTAAAAATGGGCAACTACAGCATTGAACTTTGTGGAGGTACACATTTAAGCAATACAAGTCAGGTACAAATTTTTAAGATAGTTAGTGAAGGTGGAATTGCTTCTGGAGTAAGAAGAATAGAAGCTATAACTGGTGAAGCAGCTTTTAAGAATATTAAGAATACTTATAAAGCTATGGATGAAGTAGCTAATAAGCTAAAAACTATACCAAGTAATGTTTTAGATAAACTAAAAAACAGTTTAGAAGAAAATAAAAGTTTAAGTAAAAAAATAGAATCTTTGAAAGCTAAGATGGCTGTATCAAAAGTCGATGATATTATTAAAGATGTTATAACAATGAATGACTTAAGCTTAGTAGTTAAGCAAATAGATGGACTAGAAGTAAATGATATGAGAAATCTTTGTGATGAGATTAAAAATAAAATTACTGGTGATGTTTTAATTGTTTTAGGTACTGTTAAAAACGATAAGGTTAATTTTGTTGCATCTGCTACTAAACCTTTAACTAAGAAGGGAATTCATGCAGGAAATATAATTAGAGAAGTTGCAAAAGCTACTGGTGGCGGTGGCGGTGGAAGACCTGACATGGCTACGGCTGGTGGAAAAGATCCATCAAAAGTTAAAGAAGCTTTAGATTTAGTTGAAAACTTAGTAAGAAATAGTGTAAAATAGTTATAAGAGTTTAATAAATAATTTTGTATAAAAATTTATCAACGTACGTTTATGTAAATTTTAACAAATAATAAATTATGATAACCCCTGATTATTCATAGGTAAATAGCATATTATTCAAAACCATATGAATGATCAGGGTAAAGCATTTGATTAATATAAGTGTAATTTAAATATAATTGGTAATATTAATGAGAGGTGATTAGTATGAATGATAACATCAATAACACTATGAAATTTGATGTTCCTAAAGATAATAAGAATAAAGCTAGAGATATTATATTAAGAGTTTTTGGTGCATTAGATGAAAAAGGGTATAATCCAGTGTATCAGATTGTTGGATATATTTTATCTGGAGATCCAACTTATATTACTAGTTACGATGATGCTAGAAGCTTAATTAGAAAACTTGAAAGAGATGAATTGTTAGAGGAGTTAATCAAAAGTTATATTGAAAATGAAAAAAAATAGAAACAAGTCTTAGAAAGAAGTGTTTAACATGGAATATGAGGTTTTAGGTAGTTGCGATTTTAAAGTATCTAAGATGTGTTTTGGATCTCTTACTATGAGTCCACTACAAGCAAATATGAGTTTTAAAGAAGGAGCTGCCTTGATAAAGTATGCTTATGAAAAAGGTGTTAATTTTTTAGATACGGCTGAGTTTTATGATAACTATGGACATATACGAGAAGCATTAAAAAGTATTAATAGACATGATTATATAATTGCTACAAAGTCTTATTCGTATTCAAAAGAAACAGCTCAAAAAAGTTTGAAAAAGGCACTAGAAGAATTAGATACTGATTATATTGACATATTTTTATTGCATGAACAAGAGAGTGAGCATACAATCAGAGGACATTATGAAGCTATAGAATATTTTATGAAAGCTAAAGAAAAAGGAATAATTAGGGCAATTGGTATATCGACGCATAGAGTGGAAGGCGTAAAAGCATTTAATAAATATAGTGAATTAGATGTTGTACATCCAATTATAAATATTGATGGTATAGGCATACAGGATGGAAGTGTACAGGATATGTTAGATGCCATAAAGGAAGCTAGATTGCTAAATAGAGGAATTTATGCTATGAAACCTTTAGGAGGAGGGCATTTAATTAGAAATGTTGAAGAAGCTTTAGCATTTGTAAGGAGTATTAAGGATATTCATTCATTTGCTATTGGAATGCAATGTCAAGATGAAATTGATGCAAATGTTTCATATGTAGAAACAGGACAAATTGATAATAATCTAAAATCAAAATTAATAAACAAAAAAAGAAGACTTCACATAGATGATTGGTGTGAAGGATGTGGAACTTGTGTTGAAGTTTGTCAACACAATGGGATAATGATTAAAGATAATAAAGCCGTTCCAATATTAGAAAATTGTGTTTTTTGCGGTTATTGTTCTAAACATTGTCCACAATTTTGTATAAAGGTTGTATGATGATATGATAAGAATTATGGGTTTAGATGTAGGCGATAAGACAATAGGTGTAGCAGTAAGTGATCTTTTAGGAATAACAGCTCAAGGTGTTACTACTGTAAGAAGGAAAAGTTATAAGTATGATATAGATCAATTATTGGATATAATTAAAGAATATAATGTTAATAGAATTGTAGTTGGTCTTCCCAAAAATATGAATAACACAATTGGACCGCAAGGTGAAAAGGTAATGAAGTTTGTTGAAAAATTTAAAGGAAAATGTTCTTTAGAAATGGATTATCAGGACGAAAGATTAACTACTGTAGCAGCCCATAGAGCCATGATAAGTGCTGATATGAGTAGAGCGAAGCGAAAAAAGGTTGTTGATAAAGTAGCGGCTACATATATTTTGCAAACCTATCTAGATAAAAATAAATTTTAATCATGATTAATTATAAGATATTAATTATAGTCTAGGTTAAATATAGGAGGTAATATAATGAGTGAAGAAAGACAAATACATAAATTTGTTGATGAAGAAGGAAATGAGCATGAGTTTGAGATTTTAGATGTATTTAAGGTTGATGAAAAAGAGTATGCTATTTTACAAGCTGATGACGAAGAAGATGCCTTGCTATTAAGGATGGAATTGGACGAAGACGATAATAAAATTCTAGTTGTTATAGAAGATGAACAAGAATTTATTGATGTTAGAGATTTATATTTTGAGTCTGAAGAGTAACTAAGGGGAAATTCAAATATTTATTGACATTTCCATTTTATAGATATAGACTATTAATATGAGGTAAGTAGGTGAATATATGAAAAAAGATAACCCTAATATTTTGTTAAATATACTAAAAGAAAATGGATATAAATTAACTACACAAAGAAAGATTATATTTAATATTTTTACAGAAAATGAGGGTGCTCATTTGAGCCCTGAAGAAATTTATGATAAAGTAAGGGATAAACATCCAGATATAGGAATAGCAACAGTGTATAGGACTTTACAATTGTTAGAAGATTTGGACATATTATATAAGGTTAATTTTAATGATGGTTGTAGCAGATATGAGTTAAATTTAGACAAAGATGCTGGCCATCACCATCATCATCTTATATGCCTTAATTGTGGTAAGGTTATAGAAGTTGAATTGGATTTACTCGAGAATCTTGAAGAAGAAATAGAAAAGAGCTGTGAATTTGAAATTGTAGACCATAGTGTTAAATTTTACGGATATTGCAAATCATGTAAAAAATAAGTCCCTATTGGGATTTATTTTTTTGAAATATTTGAAAGTTCTTTTATGATAAATGTGTAATATGGTTAAAATAGTAGTAACTAATAAGAATATAAAATATATTTATAATAAAATATATGATATTAAATATAAAATCTTTATTGTTCATAGACTTTGAATAATACGCTGTATAGCTAAGTATAGAAAGTAAATTTATATTTATGGAATAGCGTACTCACAAAGAAATGCGAGTTAAAAATAAATTTTTAATACGGATTAGAACTGTAATTTCAAGTGAATATGAATAATATGGGTTAAACATAGTAAGAAATACAAAAGGAGAGTGATATGGTGGCGAAAAAAGCACCAAAATTAAAAATAATACCTTTAGGTGGATTGTGTGAGATTGGAAAGAATATGACTGTAATAGAATATAAAAATGATATTATTGTTATAGATTGCGGAATGAGTTTTCCTGGAGATGAAATGTTAGGAATAGATGTAGTTATACCTGATGTATCTTATTTAGAAAAAAATAAAGATAAAATAAAAGGTATAATTCTAACGCACGGGCATGAAGATCATATAGGATCATTACCTTATATACTTCCAAATTTATCAATACCAATATATGCAACAAAATTAACTATAGGTCTAGTTGAGTATAAATTAAAAGATCGAGGAATTAATAATGCGCAGCTTAATATAGTTAAACCAGAACAATCAATTAAACTTGGATGTTTTGTGATAGAATTTATTAGAACAACTCATAGTATACCAGATTCTGTAGCTTTAGCTATACATACACCAGAGGGTTTAATAGTTCATACAGGCGATTTTAAAATTGATTATACTCCAATAAAAGGTGATACTATCAATCTTCATAAATTTGCTGAATTAGGTAAAAAAGGCGTATTGGTAATGATGGCTGATAGTACAAATGTTGAAAGAAAAGGCTACACTATGTCTGAAAGTACTGTAGGAGCAACTTTTAAAAATATTTTTATGACAGCTAAACATAGAATAATTGTGGCTACATTTGCATCAAATATTCATAGAATTCAACAAATTATAGATGCAGCTGTTATGTTCAATAGAAAAGTTGTTATATCAGGAAGAAGTATGGTTAATGTCGCTAAAGTTGCGATTGAATTAGGGTATTTAGATGTTCCTGAAGGAACATTGATAGATATAAGAGATATGAATAAGTATTCTACTGATGAAATAGTTGTTATAACAACTGGAAGTCAAGGAGAGCCAATGTCTGCACTATCTAGATTAGCATCGTCTGATCATAGAAAAATGGCTTTATTACCAGGAGATTTAGTTATTATATCAGCTACTCCAATACCAGGAAATGAAAAGGGAGTATCAAAGGTAATAAATCAATTATTTAAAAAAGGTGCTGAGGTTATTTACGAAGACTTAGCTGACGTACATGTATCTGGTCATGCATGTCAAGAAGAATTAAAGCTTATACACAGTTTAATTAAGCCGAAATTCTTCATTCCTGTACATGGAGAATATAGGCATTTAATAAGACATGCTGAACTAGCTAAAGAATTAGGTATGGATGAAGATAATATATTTATTGCAAAAAACGGATCGGTACTGGAATTCACTAATGATAAAGGTAGGTATTGTTCTTGCGTAACAGCTGGAAAAGTTTTAGTTGATGGTTTAGGTGTCGGTGATGTAGGTAATATTGTTCTAAGAGATAGAAAACATTTATCTGAAGATGGTTTAATTGTTGTTGTTGTTACTATAACTAAAGAAGAAGGAAAAGTGATATCAGGACCTGACATTATATCAAGAGGATTTGTATATGTTAGGGAATCAGAAGATTTAATGGAAGAAGCACGTAGTGTAGTTAAAGTAGTGCTAGATGAATGTGAAAAGAACAACATTACTGATTGGGCAACATTAAAAACTAGAATTAAAGATGCATTAAGAGATTTCTTATATGAGAAGATTAAAAGAAATCCAATGATATTACCAATAATAATGGAAGTATAATAATTTAGATGTTATAGTGTAGTTTTTGTAACATAATATTGAGGTACATCTTTTGATTATTTATTATGTAGTTCATGATTTAGAGAGAAATATAAAATTAAGTTATGGATATAAGAGTAAAAAAATAAAACATGAGAAACATTCTATAATTACAATATTACTTATATAATTGAATATTTTAGAAAAGTTTAGAATTCAGGTAAAGACAGTGAAAAGAGTAAAATAGTATATTGAATAAAGACAATGTAATAAGAGATATTTTGTACTGAGGCTAGATTTACTCGATTATTATATGAAACAACATATTAAGTAATTGTAATCTCACAGATGTAGGAAATTAATTTCTTATATATATAAAGCTGTAGAAGCTTAGAATTGCTTTTACAGCTTTTGTCTTATTAAGAGACTTTAAATTCTAGAATCAGGCAAGGAAATTCTTTGTTATAGCTGGAGTATATTTACCTAAACTCTATGTTTCTTTAACTAAACAAGTTTACTAGTCATATAATAAATTAATATGTAAACAATAAGAATAATGTGATATTATCAAAATTATAGGTATTACTTGTAATATTATTAGTATAATTATATAATTTATATATGTTATTCTTGATTACCCATATAACTCTCGATAATATGCTGTAAGTTTCTGAAT